>JAGBDL010000143.1 GCA_017937505.1 Clostridia bacterium
GCGTGTTCACCGCCCGGGTGCTCCGCGCGGACGGCACGGAGCTGGGCCGCGGCCAGGGTGCGCGCAAGCAGCGCGCCGAGGAGGCCGCCGCGCAGATGGCCATGCGGGCGCTGGGCCAGAAGTGAGAAGAGGAAGCGCAGATCAAAGCGAACTGTATGACGGAAAGGAGTCGCTCAGGTGCGGCTAAAGAGACTGGAAATCTACGGCTTCAAGTCGTTCGCGGACAGGACGGTCGTCGTCTTTGACCAGGGCATCACGGGCATCGTGGGCCCCAACGGCAGCGGCAAATCGAACCTGTCGGACGCGGTGCGCTGGGTGCTGGGCGAGCAGAGCGCCAAGGCGCTGCGCGGCGGCAAGATGGAGGACGTGATCTTCAACGGCACCCAGAAGCGCAAGCGTCTGGGCTACTGCGAGGTCTCGCTCGTCTTTGACAACGAGGACCACGCGCTGCCGGTGGATTTTGCGGAGGTCATGATCACCCGCCGCGTGTACCGCAGCGGCGAGGGCGAATACTACATCAACAAGGCGGCCTGCCGCCTGCGCGATATCATCGAGCTGTTCCGTGACACGGGCGTGGGCAAGGAGGGCTACTCGATCATCGGCCAGGGCCGCATCGGCGAGATTCTATCCCAGAAGAGCGAGGACCGCCGCGGCATCTTTGAGGAAGCGGCGGGCATCGTCAAATACCGTACGCGCAAGGAGGAGAGCGAAAAGCGCCTGGCCAACATGCGCGACAACCTTTCCCGCGTGGAGGACATCATCGCGGAGCTGGAAGGTCAGCTGGAGCCGCTGGCCAAGGCGAGCGAGACGGCCAGGCACTATCTGGCCCTGCGCGATGAGCTGCGCGTGCTCGAGTGCTCGTCCTTTGTGCTGCGCAGCGACCGCGCCAAGGAGCGCATCGCGGACGCGGAGGCCATGCTCACGGGCCTGCGCGAGGCAATTGAGCAGGAGGAGAAGCGTGCGCTCGAGCTGACGGCAGCGCGAGACGCAGCCAACGAAACCTCCCAGGCCCTGGAGGAGCAGGTCTCCAGGGCGCATGAAAGCGTGCTGGATCTCACGCGCGAAAAGGAAGCCCGGGAGGGCGAATTGGCCATGCTGCGCGCGGAGATCACGCGCATGGAGAAGGACGTGCTGAACCTCAGCCAGGAGGAGGACGTCCGCCGCGCCAGGAGCGAAGCGCTGGAGGGCGAAATCCGCCAGAATGAGACGGATGCGCTGAACACGCGCACGCAGATCACCGGCCTGCAGCGCGAGCTGCATGCCAAGGAGGCGGCGCTGGAGACGGCGCAGGAGGCCGTGCGCGAGGCGGAGGAGACGCTTGAGGCGCACAAGAGCGCCATCATCGACGCGATGAACCGCCTGAGCGACGTGCGCACCAGCGAGGCGCGCCTGGCCACCATGCGCAAGGAGCTTGAGCGCCGCGGCGAGGAGGCCAGGGCGCAGCGCGAGGAGCTTGAGATCATCGCCGGACGGCTGGATGAGCAGCTGGAAGAGGCGAAGCGCGAGCTTGAGGAATTCAGTCAGGCCGAGGGCGAACTGCAGGAGGCCGGGCGGAAAATCGAGCAGGAGAGCCAGGAGGCCGCGCAGAAGATCACCCGCATCCAGCAGGCGGTCAATGAGGCGAACGGCCAGAAGCAGGCCGCGGCCAGCCGCCTGCGCGTGCTGCGCGAGATGGAGCGCGACTATGCCGGCTATCAGCAGGCGGTCAAGCAGGTGCTGCTGCACGCGCGCGGCAATCAGGGCGTGCGCGGCGTCGTCGCATCGCTGATGCAGGTGCCCAGGGAGCTGGAGCGCGCGGTGGAAGCCGTGCTCGGCGGCGCGCTGCAAAACGTCGTCACCAGCGACGAGTATGTCGCGCGCGACATGATCGCGTATTTGAGAAGCAACAAGCTCGGCCGCGCGACCTTCCTGCCGATGACCACGATCAACGGCCGAACGCTGAACAGCCAGGAACGCCAGCTTCTGTCCATGCCCGGCTGCGTCGGCGTGGCGAGCGAGCTGGTGGGCTTTGCGCCGGAATACCGCGGCATCGTGGAAAACCTGCTCGGCCGTACGGTCGTGGCGGAAAATCTGGACGCGGGCATCGAGATCATGCGCCGGGGCAAGCACGCCTTCAGGCTCGTGACGCTCGAGGGCGACGTGATGCACTCCGGCGGCTCCATGACGGGCGGCAGCTCGGCCTCCCGCATGACGAGCCTGCTCTCCCGCGAGCGCGAGATCAAGGAGCATGAGGCGCTGCTGGAGAAGCTCGAGCAGCAGATCAAGGACTATGAAGCCCGCCTTGAAAAGGGCGAGGCCTTCCGGCAGGGCGTCAAGCAGCGCCGCGCGCAGGCGTTTGAGGAGCTGCATCAGGCGCAGATCGACGTGTCGATCGCCTCTGAGCGCGTGCGCACGCTGAGCGCGCAGCGCGAAAGCCACGCGCAGCAGGAGCAGCGCTGTGATCTGCTGTGCGCGCAGATTGCGGAGAACCTTTCGCAGATCGACAGCCAGCTGGCCGGCGCGCGAAGCACGCAGGCGGGCGAGGAGCGCACCAGCGATGAGATGAACCGCCGCACGGGCGAGCTCTCCGACATTCTCTACGAAAAGCGCGAGGCGCTGGACGCGCTGCGCGAGGACGCCCAGCATGTGCGCGTCACACTGGCGGCAAAGGAGCGCGACCTGACGGCCCTCACGGCGGACGGCGCGCGCATGCATCGCGAGCAGGAGGAGATCGCTTCCCAACTGTACCAGGCGCATCAGCGCCGCGAGACGCTGATTGTCGAGCATCAGAACGCGACGCAGCAGATGGCAGAGGATACGAAGCTGGCAGGCGCGTGCGGCGAGCGGCTCACGGAGGCGCAGCAGGCGCTGACCGAAAGGCAGGCGCAGCGCGGCGAGAGCCAGGAGCGCGTGCGCGCGCTGACGCAGGAGATCGACGCGCTGCGCGAGCAGCTGGCGCAGGATCAGGACAAGGGCCACAAGGCCGAGATGATCCTATCCCGCACGCAGGCGGAGCTTTCCCAGATGCAGCAGCGCATCTGGGACGAGTACGAGCTGACGTATGCGGGCGCGAAGGAATACCTGACGGAGCCATTTGACCTGGCGGCGTCCGACAAGCGCACCGGCGATATCCGCCGCGAAATCCGCGCGATGGGCCCGGTCAACGTCACGGCGGTGGAGGACTACCGCGCGTGCCGCGAGCGCTATGAGGAGCTGGCGGGGCAGCGCGACGACCTGCTCAAGGCAGAGGACGACCTCAAGGGCATCATCGAGACGCTGCAGCGCCAGATGGAGCGCCAGTTCATGGAGAACTTCCGCCTGATGCAGCAGTATTTCGCGGAGACGTTCGCCAAGCTCTTCGGCGGCGGCCACGCGGAGCTGCGGCTGCTGGACGAAAACGACGTGCTGGGCTGCGGCATCGAGATCGTGGCGCAGCCCCCGGGCAAGAAGCTGCAGCTGCTCTCGCTGCTCTCCGGCGGCGAGCGCGCGCTGACGGCGATTGCGATCCTGTTTGCGATGCTGCGGCTCAAGCCGACGCCGTTCTGCTTCCTTGACGAGATCGAGGCGGCGCTGGACGACGGCAACATCTCCACGTTCGCCGACTATCTGCGGGAGTTTTCAACGGATACGCAGTTCGTCGTCGTCACCCACAGAAAGGGCACGATGGAGCGCTGCGACAGCCTGTACGGCGTGGCGATGGAGGAAAAGGGCGTGTCGACCATGCTCAGCGTCGAGCTCAAGGACGTGGGCGAGGACGCGATGCAGTGATTGGGTATTTGATGCGAAAGGAGTAAGACCATGGCTTTCTTTGGTTTCGGCAAAAAGCAGGAGGAGAAGAAGGAGGAGCGCGCGGCAGCGCAGCAGAATGCCGCTGCGGCGTCTTCCGTTCAGGAGACGGCGCCGGCACAGGAGGATGCGCCTGTGCAGGAGGAGAAAAAGGGCCTGTTTTCCCGCCTGTGGAACGGCCTTTCCAAGACCCGCACCAACGTCGCGGGCCGCGTGGACGAGCTGATTGAGGCGACCGAGGAGATCGACGACGATTTCTACGAGGATCTTGTGGACATCCTGATCATGAGCGACATGGGTGTGCGCACCAGCGACAAGGTCATCGAGGAGCTCAAGCGCCGCGTGCAGGCTGGGAAGATCACCGACGCCCGCCAGGCGCGCGACATCCTCAAGCAGATTCTCAAAGAGATGATGGACATGCCGCGCAAGCCGCTCAGGTGGCCGATGATCATGATGGTCGTCGGTGTGAACGGCGTGGGCAAGACGACCACCATCGGCAAGCTGGCCATGCGCTTTAAGGACGCGCGCCACAGCGTCGTGCTCGCAGCGGCGGACACCTTCCGCGCGGCGGCGGCCGATCAGCTGCAGATCTGGTCCGAGCGCGCGCAGGTGCCGATCGTCCGCCATGCAGAGGGCGCGGACCCGGCGGCCGTCGTGTTTGACGGCATCCAGAAGGCGAAGGCGACCGAGGCCGATTTGCTGATCGTGGATACGGCGGGCCGCCTGCACAACAAGAAGAACCTGATGGAGGAGCTGCGCAAGATCACCCGCATCATCACCCGCGAGTACGAGGGCGCGGAGGTGCGCACGCTGCTGGTCATCGACGCTACGACCGGCCAGAACGGCCTGCAGCAGGCGCGCGAGTTCGCCTCTGTCGCGGATGTTTCCGGCATCGTGCTCACCAAGCTCGACGGCACCGCCAAGGGCGGCATCGCCGTGGCGATCATGGACGAGCTGAAGCTGCCGGTGCTCTACATCGGTGTGGGCGAGGGCATCGAGGATCTGCAGGCGTTTGACGCAGGCGCGTTTGTCGATGCGATCTTCTGATTTGTCATTCCGAATTGCTTTTATCTGCGCGAAGCGAACGTGGGGTCAAGGGGCGAAGTCCCTTGGCAGGGTTTGGGGCAGCAGCCCCAAGCAGGTTTGGGCGGCAGCCCAACGTATTTCACCGTCGGCTTTGCGTGAAAGGAGGTGCGTTTCGTGAGCGTGCTCAGGCGGTTTCTGAACTTCATCGCTTCGCGCATGTTTTTTCTCACGGTCATCAGCGCGCTGCTGATCATCTCGTTTTATCTGGCGATGAATACCGCCAACATCTGGGTGCTGATCGACGACGGCCTCACGGCGCGCGCGTCGGTCGTGCTCATGGGCGAGGATTCGTCGGATCTGTCCAAGTACTTCAAGCAGGAGTTCATCAGCCAGGACCCGGTTCTGCAGGTGGGCCTGAGCGACACGTCGCCCTATAAGGACTATGAAATCCGCGGCTTTGACCATCGCGTGCGCATGGTGTCCGTGTGGTCCTGGCCGTGGGAAAACGTGGCCCGCGCGGAGATCATCGAGAGCATTCCCGCCATTGACGGCACCATCCGCGCCTCCAAGCGCGAGGCGGCGCTGGCGGCGGGCGGTGAGGAACGGCTCTCCCCGCCGGACTGGGCGACCTCGCGCTATCGCGTGACGCTCACGCGCACGGCGGGCCGCTGGATGATCTCCAACCTCCAGCTGATCGAGCAGATTGAAGAATGACCATGGGCTTTGAATTTCTTGCGCGCGGCGCGATGCTCGCCCCGATGGCTGGGGTGACGGACATGCCCTTCCGCGTGCTCTGCCATGAGCTGGGCTGCCCGATGGCGGTCAGCGAGATGGTGAGCGCGAAGGGCTATGTGCTTTCGCCCAGGGACAACCGCGCTGCGCGCGAGCTGCTGGCCGTCGCGCCGCAGGAGGAGGGCGCTGTGGCGCTCCAGCTCTTTGGCCGCGAGCCGGAGATCATGGCGCGCGCCGCCGGGGAGCTGACGGCGACGGGGCGCTACGCGCTGCTGGACATCAACATGGGCTGTCCCGTGCCCAAAATCGCCGGAAACGGCGAGGGCAGCGCACTGATGAAGACGCCGGAGCTGGCGGCGGAAATCGTGCATGAGGTGGCAAAGGCGTCCCATGTGCCGGTGACGGTCAAGATGCGCCTGGGCTTTGAGGCAGGGAGCGAGACGTACCTCACGCTCGGCCCGATGCTCGAGCAGGCCGGCGCGGCGATGATCACGCTGCACGCGCGCACGCGCAGCCAGTTTTACGAGGGACATGCCGACTGGGACGCGATCCGGAAGCTCAAACAGCGCGTGTCCATCCCCGTCGTGGGCAACGGAGACGTGACCTGCTGGCAGGACGCGCAGCGGATGCTCGAGGAGACGAGCTGCGACGGCGTGGCGGTCGGCCGTGCGGCGCAGGGCAATCCGTGGATCTTCGAGCAGATCCGCGACGGCATGGCGGGTAGACCCCTGCGCAGCGTCCCGCCCGAGGAAAAGCTCGACGTCCTGATGCGTCACGCGAGGATGCTTGCCGTGCTCAAGGGCGAAGGCGTGGCGGTGCGCGAGATGCGCAGGCACATCGTCTGCTATGTGCGCGGCATGCGCGGCGCGGCGAAGCTGCGCACGCAGGTCAACAGCATCCTCACGCTGGAGGCGCTCGAGGAGACGCTGTCCGCGTTCATGCTCAATGCGTAAGGAACGGACGGCAGGACGCACCGCTTCTTGATCGAAGGCGACGACGGAGATGAGTGATTTGATGCGCAGAAGAAAACACAGGAGACCGGCCCAGACGCAGGGGATCGGAGAGTTCCGGTCTCATGACAGGCGAAGTGTGAAAAAACGCAGGCGTTATCGCAAGCTGATGCGTCAGGGCGTCCTTGTGCTTTTGTGCGCAGTGATCCTTCTGAGCGCCTTCATGGTGGTCAGCATTGTCGGGCGCAGCATCAGAACCAGGCGGCTGAACCGCGAGCTGGCTGAGCGCCGCGATCAGATGGAGCCTGTTGCCTTGAGCACGGAGACGCCGCAGCCCGTGGCGACGGATGTGCCGGTATTTGCCGATGAGCCTGAGGAGACGATGGAGCCCGCGCCGACAGCAGAGGCGTCGCAGCAGCGCACGAGCTTCCACCGGATTCTGGGACAGGCGCTTCCGAATATGGAGCAGCTTTACTACGAGAACCGCGATCTGACCGGCTGGATTGAAATCCCGGAGGTGCTGAGCCTGCCGGTCGTGTATAAGGATAATTCGTATTACCTGACACATGACTTCTACAAGAATAAGAACGCTTCGGGCACGATCTTCCTGGACAAGAATCATCGCTTTTCGGAGCACACGCAGAATCTGCTCCTGCATGGGCATAACATGAAGGACGGCACGATGTTTGGCCGCCTGACCCAGTATCTTCAGGACATCGACTACCTCAAGCGCCATGCGTTTGTGAACTATGACACGCTCTGGGAGAAGGAGCAGTATGTGATCTTCTCCGTGATGCGCGTGTCGCTGGACGTGAAAAGCGATCAGTTCATCAATTACTTTTCCTATCCGACCTTCAAGAGTGAGCGTGAGTTTGAAAACTATGTGCGTCAGGCGCAGCTGCACTCGCAATACGCCATTCCGCTGGATATCCAGCCCAGCGACGCGCTGCTGACGCTTTCCACCTGTATCGACGAGGATCGGCTGGTCATCGTCTGCCGCCGCATTCGGGAGAATGAAAGCCGCACCGGGCTGCGGCAGACGATCAATCTGGCCGTCAGGCAATGAGCAGATGCGAACAACGCATGATGACAGCCCGGATTCCGCAAGGAGTCCGGGCTGTTTGCATGCTCATGTCAGCGCCGCCGCCATGTTGATCAGCGAGGTGAACAGGCTCAGACGCAGCAGCGCTTCGCCTGCGCGGCTGGTCTGCCGCTGTACGGCGGGCACCATCGCCAGGAGCGCGCCGCCGATTGCGCCGGGCAGCAGCCAGAGCAGCGCGTCCGCATCCGGTATGCGCAGCCGGCTGCGGATGAGCAGCATGACGAGCTTGCCCGCCATGGCAAACAGAGAGATCGTCAGCGCGGCGGCGGAGGACTCGTCGTTCTCCGCGTCAAAGAGCAGAAAGTAGAGCATCAGTGTGAGCGGCGCCGCGCCGAACGCCAGAAACGACGCAAGCAGGCCGACCACCAGCGCCACAGGAAAGGAAGCCAGCCGCGTGAGCGACAGCGGGCGGACGGTGCGCGAGAGCGTGCGGAAATAGACCGCGGGCAGCGCGACGAGCGTGAAGAGCAGCGCGTTTTGCAGCAGGATGGCCGTATCGCGCGGAATGACCGAGACGAACCGGTTGGCCATCAGATCGCCCAGAATGCCGCCCAGCGCGCTGCCGACGGCCAGCAGGAGCAGCTCGTCCTGGTGCAGCGCAAGCGGCTGGCCCAGGGCGAAGAACGCGCTGACGAGCGCCGCGCCCAGCGTGGCCATCGTGCAGAGCATGGCGATGGACGCGGGCGCAAGCGGCGAGACGGCGTCCAGCAGCGGGCGCAGCAGCGTCGTCGCGCCCAGGCCGGCCGTCAGCCCGAAGAATGCGCTGGCCCCGGCGAAGAGAAAATAGATCATGCGCCCGTCGCGGCCTTTCCGAAGACCGCCGCCGCGCCCAGCGCGTCCTCGATGCGCAGCAGCCGGTTGTATTTGGCTACGCGCTCGCTGCGGCAGGGCGCGCCGGTTTTGATCTGCCCGACGTTCAGCGCGACGGCCAGATCGGCGATGGTCGTGTCCTCGCTCTCGCCGCTGCGGTGGGAGACGATGGTCCTGAAGCCGTTTTGCTGGGAGAGCTGCGCGGCACGGATGGTCTCGCTCAGCGTGCCGATCTGGTTCGGCTTGAGCAGAATGGCGTTGGCGCAGCCCATGGAGATGCCTTTGGACAGGCGCTTTTCGTTGGTGACAAACAGGTCATCGCCCACCAGCTGGCAGCTGCCGCCCAGCGTCAGCGTCATCGCCTGCCAGGCGGGCCAGTCTTCCTCGCCCAGCGCGTCCTCGATGGAGCGGATGGGGTACTTGCCCTGCAGCTCGCGCCAGTGCTCGGTCAGCTCGTGGCTGGTGAAGCTGCGCTTTGACTTGGGCAGCGTGTAGCCCTTCTTGTCCTTCCATTCGCTGGCAGCCGCGTCGAGCGCGAGGGCAAAATCACTGCCGGGCGCATAGCCCGCGCGGGTCACGGCCTCCAGAATCAGCTCGATAGCCTCGGTTTCATCGCTCACATCCGGTGCAAAGCCGCCCTCGTCGCCCACGGCGGTGGAGAAGCGCTTCTTCCTGAGCAGCGCGGCGAGCGCGTGATAGACCTCCGCGCACATGCGCAGCCCGCCGCGGAAGGTTTGCGCGCCGACAGGCATGATCATGAACTCCTGCACGTCCAGGCCGTTGTTTGCGTGCGCGCCGCCGTTGAGGATGTTCATCATCGGCATGGGCAGCGTCACGGCCTGCGCGCCGCCCAGAAACCGGTACAGCGCTACGCCCTGGCTGCTGGCTGCCGCCTTGGCGCAGGCCATGGAGACAGCGAGCGTCGCGTTCGCGCCGAGGACGGACTTGTTGTCTGTGCCGTCGAGTGCGATCATCGCACTGTCCACAGCGAACAGATCGGCGGCGTCCATGCCGCGCAGCGCCTTGTCGATGCTGGTGGAGACGTTCTTGCACGCGCGGCGCACGCCCTTGCCGTTATAGAGCTGCATGTCGTTGTCGCGCAGCTCCAGCGCCTCAAACTTGCCGGTGGATGCGCCGCTGGGCGCGATGGCGGTGCAGGTGACGCCATCCGCAAGGCGTACCTCCGCCTCGACGGTCGGGTTTCCGCGCGAATCGAGCACCTCACGCCCGAGCACGCTGACGATTTCTGTTTTGACCATGGCTGATCCCTCCGCGATTCGTTTGCCTTATCATGGACGGCGCGGGGCAAGAGTATGCAAAAAGCGGGCAGTACCCGTGCCCGCTTCCGAACCGCATGCCAAAAGCCTGCTGCATTGTGCCCGCTGCGAGGGTGCGCATGTCCGATAGGCAAAAAAGCGGAGCCGGCGTCGGCCAGCTCCGCTGAAGAGACAGGAAGGGAAGAGGAGCGAGAATCTCAGAACTTGAGGAACCAGGTGGAGATGTAGCCGGTCACGCCGTCGATCTGGGTCTTCGTCCAGTCGGTGCCCTTGGAGAGCACGGGAATCTTCTTGCCGACCGGAACGGTGGACAGCACGGACGCGTTCAGGCTGGGCGCCGAGCGGAAGTTCACATAGCTGTTGCCGTTGGGGTTGTAGACGGTCGCGGTGCCGGAGGCAACCTCGTCGGTCACCTTCAGGTACTTGGCCATCATGTAGCCGGTCTGGCCGTCCACCTTCACCTTGTACCAGCCGTCCAGCTTGGCCAGCAGGGTCACGGTCTTGCCGTTGCGGTAGTAGCCCAGCGCCTCGCTGGAGGTGGAAGGCTCCTTGCGCAGGAAGAGCACCTGCGTGTCGGACGGGTTGTTCACCACGGCGGTGCCGATGGAAGAGGACGGTTTTGACGGCACGGACGGCGTGGTCGGGATGTGGCTGGACAGCCAGAGGCTGGACATGTAGCCGGTCTGGCCGTTCACCTGCACCTTGCTCCAGCCGTTCGCCTCAGACAGGACGGTGACGGCGGTGCCGCGCGGATAGGAACCCAGGATCGTGCCGTTCGGCTCGCTGCGCAGGTTCAGGCCGCGGGTATTGGTGTTCACATAGCGGGTGGTGCTGGTGGAACCCTGGCTGCCCAGGTACTGCGTGTACATGTAGCCGGTCTGGCCGCCGACGCTGACATACGCCCAGCTGCCGTTCACGCCCAGCACCTCCACCTCGGTGCCCCAGCCATACTTGCCCAGGATCTCGGACTCGGTGGACGCGTCGGCGCGCAGGTTCAGGGTGCCGGCGGTGATCACGCGGATCTCGTTCTCGGCATTCGCGCCAAACGGAACCGCCATCGCCATGCACATCATTGCGGCAAGCGCCGCCTTCTTGTTGGTATTCTTCATCAGGAATTCCTCCTTTGTCATTGCGAAGGCGTCCAAGCGGCCGCTCTTGAGCGTCTTCTGCACATATGACGAGGCTGGGAATTCGTTTATTGCCATATAACCGTTTCCATCTTCTGGCAGCGGGGAGAAGGCAATGTGAAAAAATGAAGCAATACAAGAAAAAACGGCGCATACAGGCGTATGCGCCGGCGGAATTGGCAGGGATTGTCAGGGGAAAAGCGCCGCCTTTTCGGGAACAAACGAGAACACGGCGCCGTGCGTGAGCGTGACGCGCTCGCCCGTGAGGGGATGGACGAAGGAGAGCGTCACGGCAGAGAGCTGGTGATAGGTCAGACCAAGCCGCAGCGAAGCGGCCTGAGAGGCGGGCGTAGCGTACCGCGTGTCGCCCAGCAGCGGGCAGCCGATGTGCGTCATGTGCACGCGAAGCTGGTGCGTGCGGCCCGTGACGGGCGTGAGCTGCATGCGGGCGACGGCCTGCCCATCCGCAAGCCGTATGCGCGCCAGCGTCCTGTATCGGCTCACGGCGCGCTGTCCGTTCGGAGAGACGATCCGCGTGAAGCTGTCCGGATGCTCGCGGGCGATGGGCGCGTCAATCACGCCCTCCGGAGGCTCAGGACAGCCCAGCACCCAGGCTTCATACGTCTTGTGAAACGCGCCGGACGCCATCTGCTGCTGCAAATGCGCCTGCGCATAGGGCAGCTTGGCGAAGAGCACGAGGCCGGTCGTCTCGCTGTCCAGCCGGTGCACGGGATGCGCCGGCGCACCCAGATACGCGCGCACGCGCCCCTCCAGCGTGTCGCTGCCGCCGGGCGCGGAGGGGGAGGGATGGCATTGCAGCAGCGCGGGCTTGAAGACGGCCAGAAGCGCGTCGTCCTCGAAGACGACCTCCAGGGGCGCGGCGCTTGCAAAATGCGCTTCTTTGGGCGCTACTTCAAAGCCGTCCAGCGCCACGCTCACGATCATGCCGGCGGCAAGGCGCTGGTTCGAAAAAAAGGGCGCCGCGTCTACGGTGACGGCGCCCTGCGCTTTTGCGTTTCTGGCCTGTTTGCCGGAGAGGGCCATGGGGCCGCGCAGCAGCTGCTGCAGCGTCAGCCCGGTCTCCTCCTCGGTGACCGTATGGATCAGAATCATGGAGCACCTCGCTTCGTCCCTGATGGGATGGCCGGTCGGCAGGCGCTTACAGCACCTTGCTGAGGAAGTCCTGGGTGCGCGGGTTCTGCGGATGATCGAACAGGTCGCGCGGATTGCCCTGCTCGCAGATCACGCCGCCGTCCATGAACAGCACGCGGTTGCAGACCTCGCGTGCAAAGCCCATCTCATGCGTGACGATCACGCAGGTCATGTTGTTTTCCGCTAGACCCTTGATGACCTCGAGCACCTCGCCGACCATTTCGGGGTCGAGCGCCGAGGTCGGCTCGTCAAAGAGCATGACCTCCGGCTCCATCGCCAGCGCGCGCACGATCGCCAGGCGCTGCTTCTGGCCGCCGGAGAGGCGGGAAGGCTTGTTGTCGCGCTTGTCGCTCAGGCCGACGCGCTCGAGCAGCGCCTCCGCCTTGGCCACGGCCTCGTCCTTGCTCTGCTTGCCCAGCAGCACCGGCGCGAGGGTGATGTTGTCGATGACGGACATGTGCGGGAAGATGTTGAAGTGCTGGAACACCATGCCCATCTTCTGGCGATGCTTGTCGATGTTCAGCTTCTTGTCCGCGATATCCACGCCGTCAAACCAGATGTGGCCGCTGGTGGGCTCCTCCAGGCGGTTGAGGCAGCGCAGAAACGTGGACTTGCCGGAGCCGGACGGGCCGATCAGCGAGACGACCTCGCCCTTGTGGATGGTTTCCGTGATGCCGGCGAGCACCTTGAGGGCGCCGAAGTCCTTGTGCAGATCCTCCACGCGGATGAGTTCCGGGGCGTTCTTGTAGTCAAATCCACTCGTCATTTCAGTCACCCTCCTTCAGCTTCTTTTCAAGCAGCGCGACGAACTTGCTCATCGTGAACGTCACGACGAAATAGATGACGCCGATGATGATCAGCGGCTCGAGAACCAGGTAGGTCTTGCCGGAGATCGTCTGGTACTGGGTCATCAGGTCGCCGACGTAGAACGTGGAGGCCAGAGAGGTCTCCTTGGTGATGGCGACAAACTCATTGCACATGGCCGGGAGCACGTTCTTGAACGCCTGCGGCAGCACGATGCGCGTCATCGTCTGGCTGGCGGAGAGGCCCAGGGAGCGCGCGGCCTCCGTCTGGCCGCGGTCGATGGACTGGATGCCGGAGCGGAAGATCTCGGACATGTACGCGCCGGAGTTGAAGATCAGGGCGATGGCGATACAGGTGAACTTGGAGAGCCTGAGCGCGGGCAGCAGATCCGGCAGCAAAAAGTAGAAGAAATACAGCTGCAGCAGCAGCGGGGTATCGCGGATGATCTCCGTGTACACGGTGGCAATGCCGCCGAGCACCTTCGACTTGGACAGACGCATGATGGCGACCAGCGCGCCGATCAGGCAGCCGACGGCCACCGAGACGAGGGCCAGCAGCAGCGTCGTGCCCAGACCGTTCACGAAGTTCATGCCATACTTGACAAGCAGCCTTTCAATATTGGCGAGCAAGGGGATTCCTCCTTCCGGGACAGCGGGTTACAGGGTTTCGACGCGGGTCATGGCGTCAAAGACCATGTCCGGCGTAATGGGATAGGGGATGTGGGCCATGTCCGGGCCGGTGGTGGCCTCGGCAAGCGTCGCTTCCAGCGCAGAGCGGTCAAGCGGCACGTTCATCTGCGCGAGCGTCACCGGCGTGCCGAGCGTCTGCAGGAAATCGCGCAGCTCGCGCGCCTTCTCCGTCTGGCCGTCCAGCACCAGCTGAACGAGCGCGCCATAGGCGACCAGATCGCCGTGCAGGCAGCCTTCCTCCACATGGGGAAAGAGCTGCAAGCCATAGCAGACGGCGTGCGCGAGGGCGCAGTTGTAATCGTCGTTGGCCATCAGGGAGACCAGACCGGCGGAGACGATGATGCTGCGCGCGCAGATCTCCATCGCGGGGCCGGCCTCGCGGCGGAGCACCTCGTCAAGCGCCTGCCTGCCGTATTGCAGGATCGGGCCGTAGCAGGTGGAGGACAGCGCCACGCCGATGGCGGACATGTGATCCATGGACACGCCCAGCACGTCGCCGCGCGCGCTGAACGTGCTCTCCAGATGCTTGGCGAGCGTGTCGCCCATGCCGGCGCGGAAGTACTTCGCGGGCGCGTTGGCGGCGATCTCCAGATCGACCAGCGTCAGCGCGGGCGGCGCGTCATAGAAGAGGAAGCGGTCAAACGGGCCGTCCTCGCGGTAGACGACGGACAGCGCCGTGATCGGCGCACAGTTGGACACCAGCGTCGGCAGGCTGACCAGCGGCAGCTTCAGCTGATCGGCCACGCCCTTGGCGGTGTCGATCGCCTTGCCGCCGCCCATGCCCACGAGAAACGCGGGGGAGAGCGGCGCGATGGCGGCGGCCAGCCGGTTCATCGCCTGCTGCGTGCACGCGCCGCCAAAGGGCAGGGCGGCGAGCATCGTCATGCCGGAGTTCTCCAGCGCGGAGGTCAGCGCGGGCAGGCCCTTTTCCATCGCCGTCACGCCGCCGATGACGGCAAACGTATCGCCCAGAGGCCTGCACAGCGCCGGAAAGCGGGCATATACGCCGCGGCCGAAGCAGAAGCGCGGCAAGGTGATGATGTCGGTCGTATACATTATTTCAGCAGCTCCGGGATTTTAGCCAGACGATGGAGCGCCTCGCGGAGGGTCTCCTCGCTGCGGGCGAAGTGCAGGCGGATCAGATGGTTGACCGGCTCGCGGAAGAAGCTGGAGCCCGGCACGGCGGCCACGCCGACGTTGCGGATCATCCACTCGCAGAACTCCATGTCGCTCTTGCCGCAGAACATCATGCCCGGTTTCTGGAAATCGCTGATGTCCACCATCACGAAGTAGCTGCCCTGCGGGACGGTGTGCTTGAGGCCGATTTCGTCCAGGCCGTCCAGGAAGATCTGGCGCTTCTTCGTATACAGCGCTGTCACCTCGTCGTAGTAGCTCTGAGGGAAGTTGAGGCCCACGACGGCGGCCTCCTGCAGCGGGGACGCCGCGCCGACGGTCAGAAAGTCGTGCACCTTCTTGGCGTTCTCGATCACGTGCGCCGGGCCGATCAGGTAGCCCAGACGCCAACCGGTGATGGAATAGGTCTTGGAGAGGGAGGAGCAGCAGATCACACGATCGGCGATCTCCGGCAGCGATCCGGCGTAGACGTGCTTGTAGGGCGCAAAAACGATGTGCTCGTACACCTCGTCGGTGATCATGAAGGCGTCGTACTGCTTGCACAGGCCGCCGATGAAGAGCAGCTCCTCTTTGGTGAAGACCTTGCCGCTCGGGTTGGACGGGTTGCAGACGATGATCGCCTTCGGGTGCTGACGGAAGGCGTCCTCGAGCACCGCGCGGTCAAAGTCGAACGTCGGCGGGACGAGCGGCACGAAGATCGGGTCCGCGCCGGAGAGAATCGCGTCCGCGCCGTAATTCTCATAGAACGGGGAGAAGACGACGACCTTGTCGCCGGGATTGCAGACGGTCATCATCGCACTCATCATCGCCTCGGTGCCGCCGCAGGTGACCAGAATCTCGGTTTCCGGATCGATCTCGCGGCCGTAGGCCCTGCCCTGCTTGCGGGCGAGCGCCTCGCGGAAGTTCTGCGCGCCGAATGTGATGGGGTACTGATGCGGGCCTTCGTCGGCCACCTCGCGCAGGCGGTCGGTGATCGCTTTGGGCGGCGGGAAATCCGGGAAGCCCTGGGAAAGATTGATGGCGCCGACCTCGTCGCTGATGCGGGTCATACGCCGGATGACGGAATCGGTAAACGTCTGAACGCGATGGCTCAGCTCTGGCATAAATATTCACACCTTTCGGTTTGTACAAGCGGATTTGCAAAAGTACACAACGGACATATTCTAGCACAAACCGGAACCGGAAACAACAGATTCCGCAGATTTTTTTACAAAAAAGGAGGAAAAGCGGAAATGCGTGCGGCGAGAATGCACTTTTATGCAGAATATTCACTTGACATATGCATAATGCCGTTGTACAATAGCGCTATCATTCGCCGGTGGACCGGCGGTGAAACAATGATAGGGGGTTTTCCTTATGAAGAAGCTTTTTGCGCTCGTGCTCGCGATTGCGATGATCATGACCTGCTCTCTGGCGATGGCCGATCGTCTGGCCGATATCCAGGCCACCGGCAAGCTGGTGGTTGCCACCAGCCCGGACTGGCCGCCGTATGAGTACATCGATGACGACGGCAACGTCGTGGGCACCGACGTGCTGATGATGCAGTGGATGGCGGACCAGCTCGGCGTCGAGCTGGAGATCCAGTCCATGGCGTTTGATACCTGCTTGGCCGCTGTCGGCCGCGGCGATGTCGACATGATGATCGCCGGCCTGACCTACGACGAGGAGCGCACCAACGCGATGGATCTCACCGGCATCTACTGGAACGAGGGCGACCAGGGCCTGCTCGTCAAGAAGGGCATGGGAGCGACCTACAACAGCGCGGAGGCCTTTGCCGGCAAGACCGTCGCCGCGCAGAACGGCACCAACCAGCAGATCATGGTCGAGGAGCAGCTTACCGGCGCGACCCTCGAGCTCATCACCAAGATCCCGGACGGCGTGAACATGGTGAAGAACGGCCGCGTGGATGCGCTGGCTGTCCCGAAGACCGTGTATGACAGCGTCCTGGCGGAGAACGACGACCTGGAGATCGCCGAGTTTGCCTTCGATTTCGAGGGCGGCAACTACATCGCCAGCGTCAAGGGCGAGGAAGCGCTCACCGAGAAGATTCAGGAGATGATCGATCAGATCAACGAAGAGGGCCTGTATCAGCAGTGGGTTGACCAGATCCTGCTTGCGAAGTAATGCTTCACTGATCACCACACAAAGAGAAGAACCAGAACGGGAAAGCCCCGCTCTGGTTCTTTTTTTATTTGTCTGACGGGAAGCCGCGCGAAAGCCTTGCAGCGGGCACGGCCAGTGTCATCGGGATCATGAGCAAGGGGCGCTGCCCGCTTTGGCGCCATTCAGCTCTCCGGCAGCCCCTGCCCGCGGTAGCACCAGATGATGTAGTCGCCGATCAGCCGCTGCAGATCGAGCGGATTGCGGGGATTCATGCCCGTCAGCGAGTGGATGCGGTCGAGGCGGTAGCTGAGCGTGTTGCGATGGATATGGAGCGCATCGGCGGTTTTGAAGCGCTCGCCGTTGAGGCGGAAGTAGGTCAGCAGCGTGACCAGCAGGTCGTTTCCATCGGTCTCCTGAAGCGCGTCGATGGATTCAACCGGATCGTCGAGCATCTCCAGCTTGGAAAAGCCGTAGATCATCGCGTCGTAGTGTCGGTAGAACTCATAGCGGTGGATGCTCTCGTCCGGGCGCAGCCAGCGGCCCAGCCGCAGGGCGGACTGGGCCTGCATGTAGCTCCTGCGCAGCACGGCCTCGGGTCTACCCAGGCCGATGATGGCCCCGGGAATCTCCGCCTGGATGAAGCGAAGCTGCTCGGCGATGTGCTGCCGGGTATTGAGCACCACCATCGCGCGGAAATGGGTGAGATAGACGATGTAGCTGTCCATGTTGAGCCGCTCAAGGCTGTTCTCAAGCCGGTTGAAGCGGGCGGTGGCGTCGGCGGTGTTCTCGGCATGAATGATGGCGGCGGTACGAGAGGCGGTCACGTTGATCTGGTGCTGATGTCCCCACGCGATGAATTCCGCGCTGGGCGGCGAAGAGAGGGAGAGCCACTCCTGAAGGAACTGGGCGCGGAGCAGTTGGCTGGCCTGGCGGGTGTTGAGCATGAGCTCCTGCTCGACCAGCAGCTCGATGGTGTATTTGATCAGGCTGGCGATGGGAATGGTTTCCTCCTCCGGGCCGCTGATGCCGACTACGCCGCAGGCCTTGTTGCGGTAATGAAAGGGCATGTTGATGCCGGGCTTCATGCCCTCGCCGAAGACCTTGACGGTTTCGATGCGGTCATTGCGGATGGCGTCATACCCGGCCTTGTGGAACGTATCCAGGCGATCCGGCTCGCGGGAGGCGATGATCATGCCGTTCTCATCGATGATGTTGATGTTGTTGGGAATCACGCCGCTGATGTGATCGACAAGCCTCTGGGCCAGCTCACGGCTGATGATGCTCATCTCGTTTTCTCCTTCCATTGGGCATTCGATTGTGAATGATTGATGAAATCTGGACACAGTATATCAAACTGTTCAGAAACAGGCAATGATTTTAAACACAAATGACATATTTTATTGTTAGAAGGCCACATATGAATGTATAAACGTTGTGCAGATGCACATTGAAAATTCGACATGAGCCGACATATAATAATCACAGAAAAAGCGAAGAACGACAGCGTTGACAAGCGTAAAAAATAGCCGGAGGTTCCGAGCTATAAAAAATAAGGAGGTCCTATTCATGAAGAAACTGTTGGTTCTCGTCCTCGTCGTGTTGATGATGTTCGGCGCTGTGGCAGCGGCGGATACCATCAAAATCGGCATGCTGGAAGATCTGTCCGGCGACTTCTCCCTGTGCGGCACCTATAAGTCGCACGCCATGGAGCTGGCGATCAAGGAAATCAACGAAGCCGGCGGCCTGCTGGGCAAGCAGCTTGAGCTGATCGCGCCTGACTGCCAGAGCGACAATCAGCGCTATCAGGAGATGGCCCGCAAGCTGATCCTGGAAGACGAGGTCGACGTGATCATGGGCGGCTTCTCCAGCGCGTCCCGTGAAGCGATCCGTCCGATCATGGATGAGTACGGCATGCTCTACTTCTACAACAACCAGTATGAAGGCGGCGTCGCCGACCACTACACCTTCTGCACCGGCGCGGTTCCTGAGCATCAGGTCATGCCGCTGATGGAGTACATGATCAAGGAATACGGCCCGAAGGTCTACACCATCGCGGCGGACTACAACTTCGGCCAGCTGACCGCCCAGTGGGTGAAGAAGGCGACCCAGGAGTTTGGCGGCGAGATCGTCGGCGAGGAATTCCTGCCGCTGTCCGTCTCCCAGTTCAGCTCCTCCATCGAAAAGATTCAGCAGGCTGACCCGGACGTCCTGGTCGTCCTCCTGACCGGAGTGACCCAGTCCTCCTTCTATGGCCAGTGGTTCGCCGCCAACTCCAAGAATATCCCGATCGCGACCACCATCAACATCGCTCAGGGCTATGAGCACCTGCGCTTTGATCCGCCGGCCTGTGCGAACATGTATGTGACCGCGCAGTTTGTCGAGGAGCTCGATACCCCGGCCGCCAAGGACTTTGTCGCCCGCTATCGCGCCCTGTACCCCAATGATCCGTACGTGGGCATGGAAGCTGCCGCGCAGTACACTGGCATGATGCTCTATGCCGAGGCCGTTCGCAAGGCCGGCACGACCGAGGTGGAGGCTGTGATCGACGCGCTGGAGAGCGGCGTCTCTTACGACGGCCCGGCCGGTCTGGTCACCATCTACGGCCCGACGCACCACGCCATCATGGACATTTGGATTGTGTACTCCGATGCGAATCACCAGATCAGCTTCAAGACCAAGTACGAGCAGATCGTGCCTGACTGGATCGAGAAGGAGAAGGGCTGCGATCTGACCGTCGAAGCGCCGAACATCCAGTTCACCCCGGACAACTGATCTGCTGCGACGATCGGATTGAAAAGACGAATCCCATCTCATAGGTAGATCATCACCAGCCCTGTCGATTCGTTCGGCAGGGCTGGTGCCGGAATACGAGCAATAGAGGGGTATGACATGTTCAGTTATCTTTATCAGTTCCTTGACAGCTTTTCATTCCTGGTGCTGGCGGTCTCCGGATTGTCCATCATCTTCGGAATGATGGGCATCATCAATCTGGCGCATGGAGAGTTCATCATGCTTGGCGCATACGCGATGACGATCATGGCCAAGGCGTCCGTGCCGCTGCCGCTGGCGATCATCCTCGCGGCGCTGCTGGTCGGCCTGTTTGGCTTCGTGGTGGACAAGCTCGTGGTGTGCCGGCTGTACGACCGGCCGGTTGACTCGGTCGTGGCCACATGGGGCATCAGCCTGCTGCTCCGACAGGGCATCCTGATCCTCCTGGGCCCGTCTCTTCCGGGCCTGACCACGCCGATGGGGACGTTCATGGTGGGCGGAACCAGCTATTCGATTTACCGCATGGTGCTCGCGCTCATCGCCGTCGTCTTGCTGGTGCTCATGTACTGGCTCTTCATGCATACCCGCTTCGGCCTGCATTCCCGGGCGACCATGCAGAACAGCGCGACGGCGCAGGCCATGGGCGTCAATACGGCGCAGATGTACTCCCTGACGTTCACCATCGGCTCCGCGCTGGCGGGCCTGTGCGGCGCGCTGTATGGCCCGACGATGACCATCACGCCGACGATGGGCCAGGCGTTCCAGAACGACAGCTTCGTCACCGTGATTGTCGGCGGCGCCAATCCGCTGATCGGCACCGCGCTCTCCGGTACGGTGCTGGGCGTCATCCAGAGCGTGCTGAACATCACGATGGGCACGTTCTTCGGCAAGATGGGTCTGCTGATCGTTGCGATCATCGTCATCCGCGTGCTGCCCAAGGGCTTCTCCGGTTTGGTGGAAAGCTACATGATGAAGAGAAAGAACAGGTGAGCGCCATGATGAACAAGCTGAAAAAATGGATTACCACGGAGAACATTGTCGCGGTGGCGCTGTTTGGCTATCTGTTCACCTATCCGATGATGAACTCCGCTTACCGTACGATGAACATGGCCAACTTTCTGGCGTCCATTATTCTGGCGCTGAGTCTGGCGCTCGTCTGGGGCTATACCGGCATCTTCTCGTACGCGCAGGCAGCGTTTTACGGCATCGGCGGTTATACCTATGCGATCCTGTGCAAGAACTTTGCAGGCCCCACGCTGACGCCGGCGTTCCTGCTCGCGGCGATGGCGGTGGGCTTTCTGGCGGCCATGATCCTGAGCTTCTTCATGTTCTATGGCGGCATCAACGACGTGTTCGTCGCGCTGATTACGATGTGCGTGACGCTGGTGCTGGAAACCTTCCTGCAGCAGACCGCCGGCCCGCAGTGGAAGATCGGCAAGGCAGCGCTGGGCGGCTTCAACGGCATCAACAGCATCACTAAGCTGACATTCGGCTCAACCGTCATGCGGGACAAGAACCTCTACATCTTTGCGCTGGTGCTGCTCACGATCATCTATCTGGGCTTCCGCTACATGGAGCGCAGCAAGCTGGGCTACACGCTGATCTCCATCCGCGAAAACCGGGAGCGCAGCGAGCTGTTCGGCTACAACGTCGCCTTCATCCAGATGATGATCTTCTCCGTAGCGGGCGCCATGGCGGCGCTGGCCGGCGTGATTTACACCACCTGGGGCGGCTATATCGTGCCCACTGCGGTGGGCATGACGCAGGCGACCATCCCCGTGGTGCTCGTCGCCGCCGGCGGCAAGAAGAATTCCACGGCCGTCATCCTGTTCTCGCTGTTCTATCTCACGCTGTCCCAGAGGCTGGCGGCGTCCGGCACGCAGTATTCTCTCATCATCCTGGGCGCCATTCTGCTGCTGGTCGTCCTGTTCGTGCCCAAGGGCATCATTCACTCGCTGTTCGAGATTCTGGACGAGAAGGTCGTCAATCCCCTTCTGAATCGCAGTGAAAAGAAAGGGGGCTGCAAGTAATGCGTACGCCGATTATTGATCTTCAGCATGTGAGCAAGCATTTCGGCGGCCGCAAGGCCGTCGACGACGTCAGCCTGACCATCGAGGATGGCGAGCTGCATGGCCTGATCGGCCCCAACGGCGCGGGCAAGACCACGATCCTCAAGCTGATCACCGGCACATACGAGCTGACGGCCGGCAGCGTGCATTTCGACGGCAAGGACATTTCCAAGGAAAAGATCTGGAAGCGCGTCAGGGACGGCATCAGCATCAAGATGCAGATCCCGGGTGTGTATCACGATCTGACGCTGCGCGACAACATGCGCATCGCCGCGCAGCGCTATGTGGCGCCAAGGCACCTCAACGAGGAGATCGACCGGCTGATTGAGATGGTTGGCATTCAGAATCTGGGCAACCCGCTGGTGAAGAACATGCCGCACGGCCAGCAGCAGTGGCTGGAGATCGCGATGTCGCTGGCCTCCAAGCCCAGGCTGCTTCTGCTGGACGAGCCGGCCGCCGGCATGGGCCCGGAGGAGACGCAGTTTACCGCCGAGATTGTCAAGCGCATCAACGCGACGGGCATGACCATCATCTTTATTGACCACGACATGGACTTCGTGGAGCAGATTGCCAAGCGCGTGACGGTGCTGCATCAGGGCCGGATCTTTGCCGAGGGCACCATGGCGGAAATCCGTCAGAATGAAGAGGTCGCCGAGATCTATCTGGGAAAAGCCTGAATGCCCCCACATGCCAAGTGAAAAGGATGGTACTCTCATGCTTAAGGTTGAAAACCTCAGTTCCGGCTATGGAACCATTACGATCCTGCGGGATGTGTCCTTTGAGATGAAGCAGGGCGAGATCGTCGCGATCATCGGCAGAAACGGCGTCGGCAAGAGCACGCTGATCAAGTCCCTGATCGGCCTGATCCGTCCCAAGAGCGGCAAGGTCGTCTATGGCGATCGCGACATCACGCGCATGAAGCCGTATGAGCGCGCGCGCCTGGGCATCGGCTATGTGCCGCAGGGCCATGGCGTCTTCCCGCTGCTGACGGTCAGGGAGAACCTGAAGATGGGCGAGATGATCAACGCCTCCGGCAAGGACAAATCGCTGGAGATCGCCTACGATTACTTCCCGCGCCTGCACGAGCGCAGGGAACAGAAGGCCGGCACGCTCAGCGGCGGCGAGCAGGCGATGCTGTCCATCGCCCGCACGCTGATCGGCCGCCCGAAGCTGATGATGCTCGATGAGCCTTCCGAGGGCATTCAGCCCAATCTGGCCTTCCAGATCGGCGAGATCGTCAAAAAGTGCAGCAGCGACATGGGCATCTCCGTCATCATCAGCGAGCAGCATATCGGCCTGATTCAGACCTGCGCACAGAAGTGCTACGCGCTGGACAAGGGCATTGTTGTCGGCGAGCTGGCCGGCGAGGAAATCCAGGATTACAACTGCATCAAGCGCTATCTGACCGTATAAGCCGGCGGCGCAGCCGCGTCCATACTGACAAAATATAACAGAATACCAGATTTGCAAGGAGGAAAAACCATGCGTCATATCGAACAAATTGGCGATCACAGCTTCGCTTTCAGCCGTTATCTTGAGCCCATCGCGCATGTGCAGCCCGGCGAGATCATCACCTTCAATACGGAGGACTGCTTCAAGGGCCTGGTCACCAGGGAATGCGATCTGGCCAGCGAGACGCTTCAGGGCGCGGGCTATCTCAATCCGCAGACCGGCCCCTTCTATATCGAAGGCGCTGAGCCGGGCGACACGCTGAAGGTGCACATTCTTGACATTCAGCCCACCCGCGACTGGGTCGTCAGCTGCATTCAGAAGCCGCTGGGCGGCCTGACGCCCAACAAGTATACCCGCATGATCAACGAGCCGGTTCCGGAGAAGAACTGGATCTATCATCGGGATGAAGAGGGCTGGTGGACCTGCGACCAGAACCCGAAGCTGCGTTTCCCGTATGAGCCGTTCCTGGGCACGATTGCGACCAGCGACGCGCTGGAGGTGGTGTCCTCGCTGACACCGTTTGATCACGGCGGAAACATGGATACGCCGGATACCTGCCCGGGCAATATCGTGTATCTGCCGGTCTCTGTGGAGGGCGCGTACTTCTTCACGGGCGACTGCCATGCCAAGCAGGGCCAGGGCGAGCTGTGCGGCGTCGCGCTGGAGCTGGCCGCCAGGGTCACCCTCAGGTTTGAGCTGATCAAGCACAAGGCGATCAAGTGGCCGCGGATCGAGAGCCCGGAGGAGATCATGGTGGTCGGCAGCGCAAAGCCGATGGAGGACGCCTCCCGCATCGCGTACGCGGAGCTGCTTGACTGGATGGTCGAGCTCGGCTGGGACAAGCTGGACGCATACCAGGCCCTTACGCAGGATGGAAAGCTCTACTGCGCCAACATGGTCGATACCAATTATTCGATGGTCGCCAAAGTATCCAAGAAGCTCGCCTTTGCGTATCAGGAGAAAGCGTAAATCGCGGATCATCTGAGCATGTCCGTCTGTCTGGCGTCGGGGCCCGGCTGCTGTCGTGAAGCCTTCGCTGCGGCAGGCTGACATGACGTCGCCTGCATCCGTATCGCTCGTCGCATCAGCGGGGGAATGCAGGCGGCGTGCTTCTATCTGCTCATCCCGCAGCGGCAGACCGGTTCTGCCGTGCGGCTTCTGCGCCGATCAGCTTTGCATCCGGGCGGCGCACAGCCGGCTTCACGTCTCGTTCACCGATGGGATGGGCAGGCGGTTTCTCAGATCATCTCAAATCCAAGGAGGGATTCGGTGTCTTCCATCATTCAGGATGCGCAAAGGATTGTCCGTGATTCCATCGATGCTGTGCTTCCGGATGCCGCCGTGCGTCGTGCGCTGGCGGGCCAGCAGTTTGCAAAACCCGTGAAGCTGATCGCAATCGGCAAGGCCGCCTGGCGCATGGCATATGCCGCGTGCACCACGCTGGGCGATCAGGTGGACTGCGGCGTCATTATTACCAAATACAACCACAGCGAGGGCGAAATCCCGCGCATGGAGATCTTTGAGGCTGGCCATCCCGTGCCGGACGAAAACGGCGTCCGCGGCACCAAGCGCGCGCTGGAGCTGGTTCATGGGCTGACGCCGGAGGATACGGTGCTTCTTCTCGTATCGGGCGGAGGCTCGGCGCTGTTCGAGCTGCCGCTGGAGGGCGCAACCCTCGACGACATTGCCTTTTTGACCCATCAGCTGCTGGCGTGCGGCGCGGATATCACGGAGATCAACACGCTGCGCAAGCACCTTTCCGCTGTCAAGGGCGGGCGTTTCGGCGCGGCCTGCGCACCCGCGCATGTGCAGTGCATCGTCCTCAGCGATGTGCTGGGGGACTCTCTGGATACCATCGCCTCCGGGCCGGCTGTACCGGATCAGACCTCGCGCGAGGATGTTCAGCGCCTGATTGCCAAATACTCGCTCACCGTGCCCGAGCATCTCTACCCACTGCTCAATCTGGAAACCCCCAAGCAGCTTTCGCACATCACCACGCACATCACCGGCAACGTGACGGCGCTTTGCCAGGCGGCTGCGGACAGCGCGCAGGCGCTGGGCTATCATCCGCTTCTGGTGACCACCACGCTCAACTGTGAGGCGCGCGAGGCAGGCGCCATGCTGGCCTCGATCGCCAGGGAGATCCGCCGGAGCGGGCAGCCCGTGCAGCCGCCTTGTGCGGTGATTCTCGGGGGCGAGACAGTCGTGCATCTGCATGGCAATGGCAAGGGCGGCCGCAATCAGGAGCTGGCGCTGGCGTCGGCAGTCGGCATCGACGGGCTTCCGGATACCTGCATTTTCTCTGTCGGCAGCGACGGTACGGACGGCCCGACGGATGCGGCGGGCGGCATTGTCACCGGGGAATTCGCCCGGAAGGCGAAGGAACGCGGGCTGTCCATCGAGGCGGCGCTTGCGGACAATGACTCCTATGCCATTCTCCGCGACATGGATGCCCACCTGATGACCGGCCCGACCGGCACCAATGTCAACGACGTGTGTATGCTGCTGTGCAGATGATGCAAGCTGCATGCACCTGACAAGGAGGTGTGCGCATGCACCTGTCCTTTCCCTACGGAAAGACGTATCTTGAACTCGATATCCCGCAGCAGCGTCTGCAGGGCGTGCTGCTGAGCGGCCTGCACAGCTATCGTGCGCCGAAGGGGCAGTTTGAACTCGTCGCCGACGCGCTTGAGAATCCCATCGGCTCACCGCGGCTGTGCCAGCTTGCCGCCGGAAAGCAGAGGGTCGTGCTCATCGCCAGCGATCATACGCGGCCCGTGCCCAGCAGGGTGATTGTGCCGCAGATGCTGCGCGAAATCCGCAGGGGGAATCCAAACGCGGAGATCACGATTCTCATCGCCACCGGCTGTCATCGAGAGACCAGCAGGGAAGAGCTGATCCGGAAATTCGGCGAAGAGATCGTCCGGAATGAGAAGATCGTGATTCACGACTGCGATGCGTCCCCGATGACGCGCATCGGCGTCCTGCCGAGCGGCGGCGAGTGCTGGATCAACAGCCTGGTGATGCAGGCCGATCTGGTCGTGTCCGAGGGCTTCATCGAGCCGCACTTCTTTGCCGGCTACAGCGGCGCGCGCAAGAGCGTCCTTCCGGGCGTGGCCAGCCGCGAGACGGTGCTGGCCAATCATTGCAGCGAATTCATCGCCGATCCTCATGCGCGAACGGGCGTCCTCGAGGGGAACCCGATCCACCGCGACATGGTTTGGGCGGCGCGAAAGGCCAAGCTGGCCTTCATCGTGAACGTCGTGATCAATGAGAAAAAGGAGGCCATTTTCGCCGTCGCAGGCGACATGGAGAAGGCCCATCAGGCGGGCTGCGACTTTTTGAGCAGCCTGTGCCGTGTCAAAGCGAAGCCGGCGGACATTGTCATCACCACCAACGGCGGATATCCGCTCGATCAGAACATCTATCAGGCTGTCAAGGGCATGACCGCGGCGGAAGCGACGGTCAAGCCTGGCGGCGTTATCATCATGCTGGCCCGGAGCGACGACGGACATGGAGGAGAAGCCTTCTATCATCAGATGGCCGACGAACCGGACATTGAAAAGACGCTCGCCCAGTTTATGCGCCGCGGCCGAAATGAGACGCTGAGAGATCAGTGGCAGACGCAGATTTTCATTCGCGTGCTCAGGCGGGCCACCGTCATTTACGTCAGCGACGCGGACGACGCGCTGATCCGGGTGCTGCACATGATCCCCGCGCACAGCCTGCAGGAAGCCATGAAGCTGGCCGAGGACATTGTGGGCAGCGCTGACGCCACAGTGACGGCGATTCCGGATGGCGTGAGCGTCATTGTCATGTAGTCATCCCCCTCTCCCTTCCGGCGGATGAACCGATCGATCGGTCTGCCGGAAGGGCGTTTTATTGCGCTCGCAGGGCGGTAACCGAATACACGTCCCTTCAGGGGTCGGGTCAGAGCCCCAAGCACCACAAAAAAGCGGGCCGTGCCCGCTCCCACTTCCGAACTGCTTTGCAAAGTGAAGGTGCTCGGTGCTCGCTGCACGATTTTTCACGCAATTCCCTATATGGCAAAAAAGCTGCCTCCCAAGGGAGACAGCTTTTTCAGCGGGAATTCAGCTGTATTACTCAGCCGGCTTTTGAGCGGCAGCCTTGCGGGCCTCGGCCTCGCGCTTGTTGATCTTCTGCTGATTCCAGATGGAGAACAGAACGACCGCAACCGCGACGACGAAGAAGCCGATGGCGATCGGACGGCCGAGGATGGCGCCGAAGTTGCCGTTGTTGAGATCCATGAAGCGGACGAAGTTCTGCTCGCACATCGGTCCGAGGATGAGCGCGAGCAGGATCGGGCTGAGCGGGAACTCGAACTTGTTCATCAGCCAGCCGACAATGCCGAACACGACGCACACGCCGACGTCGAACACGTTCTTGTTGATGGAGAACGCGCCGAGGAGCGAGATGACGAGGATGATCGGGTAGAGGATCTTCTTCTCGACGGAGACGATCTTGGCGAAGAAGCGGACGCCGCAGCAGCCGACGATCAGCATGGCCAGGTTGGCCAGCATGAGGGCGGCGAACACGCAGTAGACGGTGTCAAGCTTGTCCACATACATCGTCGGGCCGGGCTGGATGCCCTTCATGATGAACGCGCCGAGGATGATGGCGGTGACCGCGTCGCCCGGGACGCCTAGGGACAGCAGCGGAATCATCGCGCCGCCGGAGCAGCCGTTGTTGGCGGACTCGGTGGAGGCAACGCCCTGCGGGATGCCGGTGCCCCACTTCTCCGGATGCTTGCTGAAGCTCTTGTTGAAGCCGTAGGAGACGAACACGGCGATGTCGCCGCCGGCGCCCGGGATGGCGCCGATGAAGGTGCCGATCAGGCCGCCGGAGATGATCTGCGGCCAGATCTGGGAGATGGTCTTCAGATCAGGCAGAACCTCCTTGATCTTCTCGTTGGAGGACTCCTGCTTCTCCTCGCCGTTGATGATGCGCTCGGCGCCGGCGATGATCTCGGACACAGCGAACAGACCGATCAGCACCGGGATGAACTGCAATCCGGAGTAGAGCGGCTTCACGCCGAAGGTGAAGCGCTTGGCCGAGTAGGTCGGGTCAAGGCCCACGGTGCACAGCAGCATGCCGAAGAAGGCGGAGATGAGGCCCTTGGCGATGGACTGGCCGGAGATGGCGACGATGACGGACAGGCCGAAGACGGCCAGCATCAGCATCTCCGCGGAGGTGAACTTCATGGCCACGTTTGCCACAAGCGGGGAGAGGAAGGTCATGACCAGCGCGCCGATGATGCCGCCGCAGAAGGAGGAGAACATGGCGATGGACAGCGCCTTGCCGGCCTGCCCCTTCTGACACATGGGATAGCCGTCCAGCAGCGTGGCGGCGGCAGCCGGGGTGCCCGGCGCGTGGATGAGAATGGCGGAGATGGAGCCGCCGTACATGCCGCCGCAGTAGATGCCCAGCAGCAATCCGATCGACGGGATCAAATCCATGCCGAAGGAGAAGGGGATGAGCAGTGCGACGCCCATGGTGGCGGTCATGCCCGGGATGGCGCCGAGGAGAACGCCGCCTGCAGCGCCGAGGAGCGTCATCAGAAGCACCTGAGGGTCAAGAAAGACAGAGCCGTAGCTCTGGAAGAGCAAACTCCAATTCATACAAGCGCCCTCCCTTTCTTAAATCATGTCGATGAGATCCTTGAGCGGCTCAAGAATGCCCATCGGGATGTTGACGGTCAGCAGCTTGTAGAACACGAGCCACATGGCCAGCGGCACCAGCACGGACACGAGCAGAATCTGCCTGACGTCCCGCTTGCCGATGAGCCACATGATGATGGCGGCCACGATCGCAGAGGCGAGCACATAGCCCAGCGTCTTGAAGAGCGCGACATAGAGAACGCACAGCACAATGACGAACAGGCCGGCCTGAACGCCCTTGTTTTTGAGCACGTTGATGCTGGCGGCGGGCTGGATGTTCGGATCGTCCGGATCCATCTTCTTCAGGCTGATCAGGGACTGAACCAGCAGAATGATGGTGAAGACCATCATGCCGATGCACATCACCTGCGGGAAGGTGGCCGGCTGAACGGCCGCCTTCTTGACGACCTTGAAGCCCAGGGTCTGCACATAGGCCCAGATTTCAAAGACCAGCAGAATGACAGATGCGACGAGATTGGCAAAGGCCTTCGTCTGCGTCTTCTTCAACTGAAATCACTTCCTTACACAGAGTCATCGGGTTGCAGCGCATGCATCCTGATGAAAGAAGGGCAGGCCATGGCCTGCCCTTTTCAGGTGCATTGGTGTTGAGTGCTCAATTACAGCAGATCAACAGCCTCCATGGCCTTCGGGACGTCCTGAGCAGCCTGAGCCAGGAAGGCGGTGTACTCCTCAGCGTTCATGTAGGAAATCGACTGGCCATTGTTGTTCATGAACTCGACGAAGTCCGGATCCTCGATCGCGGCGGCGCAGGCAGCTTCCATCTTCGCACGGATCTCGGGGTCGACGCCCTTCGGGAAGGCGAGGCCGCGCTGGGTGGCGTAGATGATGTCAAAGCCCTGCTCCTGGCAGGTGGCGGCATCCGGGAAGGCCGGGTTGCGCTGGGAATCCATGACGCCCAGAACGGTCAGACCATTGCCGATGAAGGCGCGGGCCTCGGCCAGGGAGACGGTCACGCCCTGGATTTCGCCCTGAGCGGCGGCCTTCACAGCGCCGGCAGCGCCGTCAGCGTAGGTGATCATCTTGATCTCGATGCCGGTCGCGTTCATCAGGTAGCCGCCGGCGATGTGCCAGACGGAGGCAGCGGCGGAGCCGCCCATCATGACCTCGCCCGGATGAGCCTTGCAATACTCAACGAAGGTGGCCACGTCGGTGATGCCGTTGGCGGCAGCCCAATCGGTGTTGACGGTGATGGCCGCAGCGTCGGTGTTGACGCGGCAGATCGCATCGTAGTTCTCATAGGTGTAATCGGACATTTCCTGCGCCTTGTAGCCCGCGAGCTCGAAGGTGATCATGCCCATGGTGTAGCCGTCCGGATCGGCATCGGCGATGGCCTCGTGGCCGGTAACGCCGGAAGCGCCGGTCAGGTTGTCGACGGTCAGGGTCACGCCCAGCTGCTTGTTGAGGGCCTCGCAGAAGGCACGCAGGCAGGCATCGGTGCCGCCGCCGGCGCCCCACGGGCAAATGACAGAAATGCCTTTGGTCGGATACTCGGCCGCGGACGCGACAGTCGCCAGGCTCATCACGAGGACGAGCGCAACCGCCAGAGCAAGAAGCTTCTTCATAGGGTATTCCTCCTCAAAATATGTTGCCGATTCTGCACGTTTCCTGTTTGCACAAAAAACAAATCAGCATCGTCGGCTGTTTATGCAAAGTATAACATAGGAGGAAATGGATGTCAACGAAATTTCACAGGGGAGAATGCTGGAATAGGGATGTATACATAATGAGTAATTTGAAACTGACTGAAAAGAAGAACGCCGGATTTCCGAAGAGCGAAAACAAAGATCCAAAAAATCTGCCGGACGGTTGACAGGATAACTGGAACACAAAAAAACCACAGCTTCTGCTGTGGCCTTTGGCACCTCCAATGGGAATCGAACCCATGATTTTGCCTTGAGAGGGCAACGTCTTGACCGCTTGACCATGGAGGCTTATGGCTGGGGAACTAGGATTCGAACCTAGACAATACGAGTCAGAGTCGTAGGTGCTGCCGTTACACAATTCCCCAATGATTCCGCCGGATCGTTCCGACGAGGTGTATTATATCGAACACAGCGCGGTTTGTCAACACCTTTTTTCATTTTTTGTCATTTCGCGTGTCAGATCAGGATCAGCGCATGCCCGCCGCCGAAATGCGCAAAGGAAAGCTGCGTCAGCGCGACGACAACGAGCCCTGCGACGGCGCACGCGCCATACAGCAGCGTGCAGGCGGCTGCGACACGCCGCACACCCAGTCTGCGCACATTAAGAAACGGATACGGATAGGGGCTGTCCGTATTCTCGATGTTCCCGCGAAACGGTGCGCTCAGAAAGATCCAGCCGAGATAGCCGAGCGGAACGAGCGTCCACAGCAGCGCATCGCTCACGCGCAGCATGCGTTTTCCGGGCGAGCAGAGCAGCCAGTAGGCCAGCACCAGCCAGGGCACCAGGTAGTGGATGATGAGGTTGTCCGCAAAGACGATAGCGAATTCCCGGTCGCGCGGCGCGTTTTTCATCGTCCGGTAAATTGCAGGAGAGAGCAGATGATGAAACACCATGAACGTGAGCATGATGCTCATCATCAGTGAGAATTCCGCATGCGGGATCAGTGGACGCAGCCTGGCACTGGCGTACAGGCGCGGTGCGAGCAGCGCAAAGTAGAGCAGCACCAGCAGATTGCTCACGTTGGTGTAGAAGCAGAAAAAGTCCTTCCGCCTGCGTCCTGCGTAAAAGTCCTTGTGCACCGTCAGGCCAATCAGGCTGATGACGGCAATCAGCGCGGAAAGCACTGCGCCCAGCCGGCCGAAGGGCTCATCAGGAATGACCACAACCACAAAAAAGACGCCTCCCACGCAACGACATGGCGTTATTGTGCGGGAAAGGCGTCCGGATTATGCATCATGAAAACGCATTGATTATAATGAGAAATGCGTAAAGAATCGTGCAGCGAGCACAAAGCGGCGTGATTGGGTAGGCTGTTCGCAAGTAGGAGCGGCCACTGGCCGCTTTAGAGAATCCGCATGAGCACAGCCAGCAATGCCAGGTGCGCCGGATAAAACCCATAGACAAACCAGCGCGGCAGCGTGATACGCCGCTTCATCGGCAGGCAGCAGAAGACAACGGCGGGCAGCGCGAAGATGCGCATGCCGAATTCATGCCCGAAAAACGTGTAGCCCGTTCCGGCAGACCAGACGATCATGTAGGCGGAAACCGCCGCAAGCGCCGCCAGGGGATGCCCGCACAGCGCATAGAACAGAAGGATCAGGCGGATGCCTCCGATGCCGTAATCCAGATTCGCGGAAATACGGCAGCACAGCACATATACGCCCAGCGCAAGAATCCACTGACGCCTGCGCAGCAGGAGCAGGATGCACAGGCCCAGCGCCAGGGAGAGAAGAATGCTCGGCTTGTTCCAGCTGCCGACATAGAACGCGCGAATGGCGCTGATCGGATGCTCAAGGAACGGCACCGCATACATGGCGCTGCTCTCGTGGTCAAGGCCCAGCGCGTAGAGCGGCTGGGAGATGAGCATGAGCAGCACAATGCGGGAGAGATACCGCATCGGATTGCGCGTGTACACCGCGCCGACGGCCACGCCGTAGGCGAACATCGGGAACGCCAGCCTGCCGATCAGCCGCATTTCAGGAATGTCGGGAAAGAGCATTTTGCCTGCGTGATCCACGAGCATGAACAGGCAGGCCAGCAGGCGGATGAGTCCGGTGTCGCGGTTGGTGCGCACTGTCTGCGGGCAGGTCAGGGAGAGGGCAAGCGCGCGGGCGCGCGAAGGCAGCGAAGAGAGCGTCGGCATAGAATCCTCCTGGCAGAAAACAAATCGTTTTCAGTATAGGCAATCGCGCGGAAAAGTCAAGACTGAAACACTTCCTTAATAATTGTCTGCTATACTGTTTTTGATATGTAGCTTGATGCTTTGACAGTGTGGGAGGAATACCATGGTGCATGTGCTTGTCGTCGAGGACGATGTGAAGCTCAACCAGATCGTCTGCGCCAGCCTGAGCGCGGCGGGCTATGCCGCGCACGGCTGCCTGAATGCGCAGGAGGCGTTCGACGCGCTGTTTGCCGGCGGAATCGATCTGATCGTGTCGGATATCATGCTGCCGGGCACGGACGGCTTCGAGCTGGTCAGCCATGTGCGAAGCGTCGACAAAAAGATGCCGATTCTGCTGATGACCGCGCGTGACGACATGGCCTCCAAACAGCGCGGCTTCCGGGCGGGCATCGACGATTACATGGTCAAGCCGATCGACGTGGACGAGCTGCTGCTGCGCGTGGAGGCCCTGCTGCGGCGCGCACGCATCGAGGCGGAAAAGCGGCTGGTGATCGGCTCGACGGTGCTCGACGCGGAGGAGATGAGCGCCTATGTCGGCGGGCAGGAGATCGCCTTGACGGTGCGCGAATTCAACATCATCTACAAGCTGCTCTCCTATCCCCGGCGCACGTTTTCCCGCGCACAGCTGATGGACGAGTTTTGGAGCGGGGAGACCAGCGCCAGTCTGCGCGCCGTGGACGTGTACATCACCCGCATCCGGGAAAAATTCTCGGTCAGCGAGGATTTTAAGATCGTCACCGTGCATGGACTGGGCTACAAGGCGGTGCCGGCCGTATGAAAATCAAGGGCTTCAGTCATCTGCAAATTCAGCTGCCGGAGTTTCAGCTCAGGCCCGGCGAGTCCCGTCCGCTGTTTGAGGAGGATCCGCGCATCCGGCGCAAGCCGTTTTCCTGGCGCATGTTTGTGCTCATCCTGCTGGTGCTCGGTTTGCTCAGCGCGGCGAACGTGTTCATCGTGGAGATCTTTCTGAAGATGGAGGTCTTCAGCGTGCTGGCCAGCATGGGCGTGGGCACGTACTGGGTCGCCATGGCGGTCGTCGCGGCGATCATCATCCATCAGGTGAGCTGCGCCAAGTACGACAAGCCCATGCGCCGCCTCAGCCGCGCCATGCGCGCCGTGGCCCAGGGGGACTTCACCGTGTCCGTCCAGCCCGTGCACAAGCGGAACAAGTTTGACTACATGGACCTCATGTTCGAGGATTTCAACAGCATGGTTCACGAGCTCTCCAGCATCGAGACCATGAAGGACGATTTCATCGCCAACGTGTCCCACGAGATCAAGACGCCCCTGGCCGTCATTCGCGGCTATGCCAGCGCGCTGCAGCGCGGGAACCTGAGCGAGGAGGAGCAGCGCGAATATGCGGCGACAATCGCCTCGGCAAGCGAGAGCCTGAGCGTGCTCATCTCCAACATCCTGAGGCTCAACAAGCTGGAGAACCAGGAGATTGTGCCCAATGCCGTGCCGTATGACCTCACCCGCCAGCTCAGCGACTGCGCCCTGGCACACGAGGAGCAGTGGGAAAGGAAGTGCATCGACTTTGACGCGCAGCTTGAGGAGCGCGTGATGATCCTGGCGGACGAGAGCATGCTGGAGATCGTCTTCAACAACCTGATCGCCAACGCGATCAAGTTCACCGAGCCGGGCGGGCGCATCGTGTTGCGCCAGGAGAAGGCGGGCGGCGACGTGGTCGTCACCGTATCGGACACCGGCTGCGGCATGAACGAGGAGACGGTCAAGCACATCTTCGACAAATTCTACCAGGGCGATTCGTCCCATTCCCGGGAGGGAAACGGTCTGGGTCTGGCGCTGGTCAAGCGGGTGCTGGATATTTCCGGCGGCAGCATCGCTGTGCGAAGCGCCCCCGGCGAGGGCTCGGAGTTCATCGTGCGCCTGAAGCGAATCGCGGAATAAACGCGGGAAACCGGGAGAATCCCCGGTTTTTTTGCCATATAGGAAATTGCGTGAAAAATCGTGCAGCGAGCACCGAGCAGCTTCATTTTGCAAAGCAGTTCGGAAGTGGGAGCGGGCACGGCCCGCTTTTTTGTCAGATTCACATTTTTGCAACATTTCTCCAGCAATTCGGCAATGTCATGGGGATAAACTGATGGGGAATGAATAGAAAAGGTGTGTTCTGCCATGAAACCGATCCTCCTGTCTGCTGAGTCCGGCTCCGATATCACGCCCGAAATCGCACAGAAATACGGCGTCACCATCGTGCCGATGCACGTTTCCTTCGGCGGAGAAACGCGCGACGACGGCTCCTTTCCGACGTCGGAAATGTTTGCCCACTACGCCAAAACGCGCGAGCTGCCGCGCACCAGCGGCTGTACCCCGCACGACTTTGAGGTGACCTTTGAACGCCTCCAGGCGGAGCATCCGGGCCAGAGCATCCTGCATCTGGCGTATTCCGCCTGCACCACCTGCTCCATGCAGAGCGCGATCATTGCCAGCGAGGACCGCGAGGGCATCGCGATTGTGGATACCAAGCAGGTCTCCGCCGCGCAGGCCGCCGTGGTCATCGCCGTGGCGGAATACCTGGCGGCCCATCCGGAGACGACGCTTGAGCAGGCCGCCGCGAAGGCGGAGGAAATCGCAAAGACGGTGCGCATGGGCTTTTTCCCGGGCGATCTGGACTATCTGCGCGCCGGCGGCCGCGTGAGCAATGCGGCGTACCTGGGCGCGAAGCTGCTGAGCCTGAATCCACTGATCGAGATTCTCGACGGCAAGCTGCTGTCCACCAAAAAGTACCGCGGCAGCATGGCCAAGGTGGTGGCCAATCTCGTGGACGACTACACGGTGAATCTCGATCCTGACAAACCGCTGTACCTCATTTACGGCGAGGGCCTGGACGAGAAGATCAGGCAGGATGCGGAGCGCATTGCGAAGGAAAAGGGCTTTGCGCAGCTTTCCTGGGTGCAGACCGGATGCGTGATCGCCGCGCACAGCGGCCCCGGCTCGTTCGGCATCGTGGGCTTTGCAAAATAAGCATATCATAAATTTGAAAAAGAAGCGGCCGCCGGTCGCTTCTTTTGACTGTATCGGATTTTTTTCATCAGACGGCGCGTAGCTCAATCCTTGAGGAATCCCTTGCCGACGATCTCGGTGGACGCGGTGATGATCATGAACGCGTGCGGATCGATCGAATGCACATGCCTGCGCAGTGCTAGTGCCTGGGAACGGTTGAGCACGGTGATGATCATCGTCTTGGAGCCGTTGGTGTACGCGCCGTGCACATCCTCCAGGGTTGCGCCGCGGTGGAGCACCTTCACGATGAAATCGACGATGGGCTTCGGCTCGGCGGTGATGATCTGGAAGCACTTCTTGATGCGGAAGCTGTCGGCCACATAATCGACCAGGGCGGACTTGAGCAGCAGGCCCAGGATGGAGTACAGGCCGCTCTCGATGCCGAAGAAGAACAGCGCGGCAACGGTGATGAGCGAGTCCGCGACCATCAGCGCCAGACCGATGTTCATGCTGGTGTACTTGCGCAGGATCATGGCGATGATGTCCGTGCCGCCGCTGGATGCGCCCAGATGAAACAGGATTGCAGAGCCGATCGCCGGCAGCAGAACCGCAAAGCACAGCTCCAGGAAGGGCTGAGTAGTCAGCGGATGGGAGAGCGGACAGATGCGCTCAAAGATGTTCATCAGGAAGGAGAGCAGCATGGAGCAGTAAACCGTGCTGAAGGCAAAATCCCTGCCGATGAAGGCGAAGCCTACGACGAGCAGCGCCATGTTGATGATGAGCATCAGCACGCTCGGGGTGAGTACATCCGAGGGAATCACGCGGCCCAGAATCAGGGACAGGCCGCTGACACCGCCGGTGGAGAAGTTGTTGGGGAACTTAAAGAAGTAGACGCCGATGCTGGTGATCAGGATGCCGAGGGTCAGGAGCAGATAGCGCTCGGGCGTGGTCAGTTCGCGGGCTTTCGTGACTTTCATTTGAACAGGGTCCTTTCGTCTTTGATCAGGACTGTGTAATTTACAGCGCTGCAATTATAGCAGATCGTACAGAAAAAGTCGAGAGAAATACGGAAAATGCCGGGCAGAGAATAATTCATTCGCAAAATCCGCGCGGATGATGTATAATAAAGCCAATGTACAGAATAAAGGAGACATGCCGATGAAGAGAATGGGATATTCGCTGGCGAGCGTCTGCCTGCTGCTGTGGTTGCTTGCGGGCGCCGCGCTTGCCGAGCCGGCGTGGGTGGAGACCGAGAAGGGCTCCCTGAACGTCAGAAGCAAGGCGAATGCGAAATCCACGATCGTCAGCAAGGTTCCCAACGGCAGCAAGGTCGAGGTGCTGGAGACCAAAGGGGATTGGAGCAGGATCGAATACAACGGGAAAAAGGGATATGTGAAATCCAGCTTTCTCAGGGAGGAGCCGCCCGAGGGCGCTTCGCTGGAAGCGGGCGAGGTGATGGTGATTCAGATGGGCGGCTATGCCCGCATCGATACGCAGAGCGGCGCGCTGAACGTGCGCAAAAAGGCCGATCCCAAGTCCGTGGTTGTCACGCAGGTGCCCAATGGCGCGCGGGTCGAACTGGTGGAGGCAACGCTGCAATGGAGCAGCATCGTCTATCAGGGAAAGACGGGCTATGTGCAGACGCAGTATCTGGCGCTGGATTCCCAGATGATCGGCAGAACGGTCTATCCGGATGGCGCGTATCTGTATGTTCGGCAGGAGGAGAGCGCGCTGTCGCAGAGCCTGACGGCCGTGAGCGCAGCCCAGCCCATGACGATCCTTGGAATCGGGGAGCAGTGGGTGCGCGTTTCCTGTCAGGACGGCGAGGGCGCGGCGATTGAGGGCTATGTCAGCATGGCGGACATTGCCCAGTGGCGCGAAACGCCGTCCGGCGCGGCGCAGACGCCTGTGTATGCGCAGCTTGAGCTGAGCGCGGATGCGCTACGGCTGGGCGAGGAGCTGGACGCCGTGGCGCGCGGCGAGGAAGGCGCTTCCTGCGTGGTGAGGGTGCTGCGGGACGGCAAGACCGTCATGGATGACCGGACGGTTTCAAGCGGCGCCGCGTTCAGCTATCGCCCGCGCAAGAGCGGCGTCTATCAGATGGAGCTGGTCGTCCGCAGGGCGGACGGCGCGTCGATCGGATACGAGGCGCGCTTCACCGTGGAGGAGAGCGGCATGGCGGCGGAGGCTCCCGAGGTGTACAGCCAGAAGGACGGCTGGTGGCTGGACAAGAAATACAGCCGGAGCAATCTGGATCAGTCCGGCTGCGCCATCTTCACGCTCTCGCACGCGCTGCAGCAGCTCGGCAAGGATTCGGAGAAATCCGCGCCGGATGCGCTGGCCAAGACCTATCCCATGTATCTGGCGGAGAGCGGCACGGTGACGGGCAATCTGCTTGCGGCGGCGGGCCGGGATTTCGGTTTCAAGACGGAAAAGGACAAGATTTCCGACGCCAGCCGGATCGTACAGGGCTTCAGCGAGGGCGCGGTGTTCAGCTTTGCCATCGTGAGCGGTCATATCGCGCTGGCTGCGGGCCTGAGTGAGGACGGGACGATGGTGCATGTTGTCGATTCCGCGCCGTCGGCGACGTTTGAGCGCATCGAGAACGCGCGGCTGTATATCGACGACGGTCAGGGCGGCTATCAGGCCGCTCAGTCCCTCTGGGATATCCCGGGCGCGAAGTACTATCTGGAGACCGATCAGTTCGGCGGCCTTGAGTATTATCTGACGCTGGATTACGTCGCGGGCCGCGGTGTGCGTCTGATTCATCCCTGAGCGGGCAGTACCCGCGCCCCTTTCCGGACAGATCGGCCAAACTAAGCCGCTGTGTGCCCGATGTACGGCTTTTCACAAGACTCTACAAATTCAGCCCCGGCAGTGTGAACTGTCGGGGCTGAGCTTATGTCCAAATTCAGCAGCGCATGAAGCGGCGCATCAGGGCAACCGACTGCTCGGCGGCCATCTGCACGAACGTCGGATAATCCATGTGCGAGGAGCCGTCCGCGCTGTCGGAGATCGCGCGCAGCACGCAGAAGGGCACCTTGTTCACATAGCAGACCTGGCCGACGGCCGCGCCCTCCATCTCGCACGCGATCGCCTTGAAGTGCTCGGCGATGAACGCCTTGCGCTCCGCGCTGGCGACAAACTGGTCGCCGGAGGCGATGACGCCGGTCGCGGTTTTGACGCCCATCACCTTCGCGCAGGCGGAGAGCTGGCCGGAGAGCAGACGATCCGCCGGGAGCTCCACCTTGTTGATGCCGGAGATCAGGCCGATCGGATCACCGAGGGGAGAGGTATCCATGTCGTGCTGCACGACGGCGGAGGACACGGCGATGGAGCCGATGGTCAGCGCGTCGGTCAGCGTGCCGGCCACGCCGGTGTTGATGATGGCCTGGGGCTGATAGTGCAGGATCATCGTCTGCGCGCACAGGGCGGCGAAGACCTTGCCGATGCCGCACACGGCGGTGACGACGTCCTTGCCTTCCAGCGTGCCGCGCACAAACCGGATGCCGCTGATGACCTCGGTTTCGGTGTTTTCCATGTAGGAACGCAGGGATTTCATCTCCACGTCCATCGCTGCGATAATGCCAATCATGATGCTTGTTTACTCCTCATAGATAAAAGTCTGTTCGCGGGCATTGAGCTCCGCGAGATAGCGGGCTGCCTCGACCTTGGCGGCCTCAAGGCTCAGGTTTCTGTAATTGCCGCACTCGATGCGCGCCGCGCCGAAGACCGGGCCCTCGTGCGCGAGAATGCGCTCGCAGGTCTTCTTGACCTCGGCGAGCACGGTCGCGTTGTCCGCGTTGCGCACCAGCAGGTAGAAGCCGGTCTGGCAGCCCATGGGGCCGAAGTACACGATCTGGCTGCGCAGCTCGCCGTTGCGGATGTAGGTGGCGAACATGTGCTCCAGGGAGTGCAGGGTGGAATTGTCGAGCAGGTCGCCCGTGTTCGGGCGGCGGCAGCGCATGTCGTAGGTGGTGATGTCGCCGTCCACGCGGCTGACGTACAGGCCGGGCAGCAGCTTGTCGTGGTTGATGGAGAAGCTGGCGATGCGGGCAATGGGTTCCATACGGGATCATCCTCCTGCTGCTTTTACAAAAATCGCTTCATTATAACAGAGAATCAGAAAACGCGCAACCTTTTTTGCGCTGACTCCTTCGCAATGATTGAAACGGGATGAACGGCATGGTATAATTTGACCATCCCACAACATGATTACAATGCGCTGGAGGATGCAGATATGAGCAACGAAACGAAACTCCGTGGACGCGTGACGATTCCGACCGACGTGGATGTCGTTCCGCAGACGCTTGAACTGTTCGCGCGCTGGGGCGCAGACGCCATCCGCGACTGCGACGGCACGGACTTCCCGGCTGAACTCAAGGCCGTGGACGCGAAGGTCTACTCGACCTACTACACCACCCGCAAGGACAACGCCTGGGCGAAGGCGAACCCGGACGAGGTGCAGCAGTGCTACATCATGACCGGCTTCTGCATGGCCGGGGAGGGCCCGCTTTCGATCGAGCTGATGGACAACCTCTCGACCGAGCTGCTCATGCCCAATACCCGCGACGACATCAAGCGCTGGTGGGAGGTCATCGACCGCACGACGGGCGAGGTCGTCTCCCCGGAGTGCTGGCGCTATGAGGACGGCTTCGTCGTCATCGACGAGCCTGCTGCCTATCACGAGTACACCGTGTCCTTCCTGTGCTATCTGATCTGGGACCCGGTGCACATGTACAACGCCGTGGTCAACGACTGGAAGAACGTCGAGCATCAGATCACGTTCGACGTGCGCCAGCCCAAGACCCGCAAATACACGATGGAGCGCCTGCGCAAATTCATTGCGGAGCATCCGTATGTGGACGTGATCCGCTACACCACGTTCTTCCATCAGTTCACGCTGGTGTTTGACGCGCTCAAGCGAGAGAAGTACGTGGACTGGTACGGCTATTCCGCCTCCGTGTCCCCGTATATCCTGGAGCAGTTCGAGCGCGAGGTGGGCTACAAATTCCGCCCGGAGTACATCATCGATCAGGGCTACTTCAACAACCAGTACCGCGTGCCGAGCAAGGAGTACCGCGATTTCCAGGCGTTCCAGCGCCGCGAGGTCGCCGCGCTCGCCAAGGAGATGGTCGATATCACCCATGAGCTGGGCAAGGAAGCGATGATGTTCCTGGGCGATCACTGGATCGGCACCGAGCCGTTCATGGACGAATTCAAGACCATCGGTCTGGACGCGGTCGTGGGCAGCGTGGGCAACGGCTCCACGCTCCGCCTGATCTCCGACATCAAGGGCGTCAGGTACACCGAGGGCCGTCTGCTGCCGTACTTCTTCCCGGATACGTTCAACGAGCACGGCGACCCGGTCAGGGAAGCGAAGGTCAACTGGGTGACCGCCCGCCGCGCGATCCTGCGAAGCCCGATCGACCGCATCGGCTACGGCGGCTATCTCAAGCTCGCGTGCGATTTCCCGGAGTTCCTTGACTATGTGGAGAGCGTGTGCAACGAGTTCCGCGAGCTGTACGAGAACATCAAGGGCACCACGCCGTACTGCGTGAAGACCGTGGCCGTGCTCAACTGCTGGGGCAAAATGCGCGCCTGGGGCTGCCACATGGTGCACCACGCGCTCTATCAGAAGCAGAATTATTCCTACGCCGGCGTCATCGAGGCGCTTTCCGGCGCGCCGTTTGACGTGCGGTTCATATCCTTCGAGGACATTCTGAAGGACAGCCATGTGCTGGATGACATCGACGTGATCCTCAACATCGGCGACGGCGATACGGCGCACACCGGCGGCGCGTACTGGGAGAACCCGGAGATCGTCTCTGCCATCCGAGGCTTCATCGCGAACGGCGGCGGCTTTATCGGCGTGGGCCAGCCCTCCGGCCATCAGCACCAGGGACGCTACCTGCAGCTGGCGGGCCAGCTGGGCGTGGAGAAGGAGACCGGCTTTACCCTGGGCTACGACAAGTACAACTGGGAGGAGAAGCCCGAGCACTTCATCACGGCGGACTGCACCAAGGCGATCGACTTCGGCGAGGGGCAGAAGGGCATGTACGCGCTCCCGGGCGCCACGATCCTCTGCCAGCGTGAAAAAGAGGTGCAGATGGCGGTCAACACCTGCGGAAAGGGCCGCACGGTGTACATCTCCGGCCTGCCGTATTCCTTTGAAAACAGCCGTCTGCTCTATCGCAGCATCCTGTGGAGCGCGCACGCGGAGGAGAGCCTGCATCAGTGGTTCTCCAGCAACTTCAATGTCGAGGTGCACGCCTATGTGAAGAACGGCAAGTACTGCGTGGTCAACAACACCTATGAGCCGCAGACGACCACCGTCTATCGCGGCGACGGCAGCAGCTTCGAACTGTCCCTGGACGCCAACGAGATTAGGTGGTACGAAATCTGACCTACCGCACAGCGGCATACAGCGCGCGCAGGCTGAGCGCAAGGGTGACGGTCTGCGCCGCTGCCATCGCCATGACGGCGCCCCAGAGCTGCAAAGCGGGCTGGGCGGCGAGCGCATACATCAGCAGCACGGAGAGCAGATTCGCGCCCAGCGCGATGCGCAGCGACGTGCCCTGCAGGCCTAGGCCGTTCATCAGCCCGCTGACCACCTGAGAAAGCGCCATCACCGGCACGAGGACGCAGCAGCGGCGAAGCAGGGGCAGAAGCTCCGCCTGCCGGTACAGCGTGCCGGCGATCAGCGGCGCGAACAGCCAGACGGCCGCCATCGCGCACAGGCCGATCAGCAGCGTACCGCCGAGAATGCGCCGCACGAGGCCCTTCTGCGGCGTGCCGTTCGCCTGTCTGCGCGTCAGCTCCGGCGCGGCGACCATGCACAGGCTGCATGTGATGAACGATGGGAGCATCAGCACCGGCATGAGCATGCCGCTGAGCATACCGAACCGGCTGAGCGCTTCGGATGCGGGCAGGCCGGACACCTGAAGCCGCGCGGGGATGAGTGCGGACTGCACCGTGCGCATCAGCGAGGAGACCAGCTTCATGCCGGTCAGCGGCAGCGCAAGCGAGAGCAGCTCTTGATAGACGGCGCGGCGGCTGCCCTCGCCCGGCTCAAAGAGGATTGCCCGCGCGGCGATGAGCAGCATCAGCACGAGCGAGGCCGTCTCGCCGAGCAGGGACGCGGCTGCGGGAATCGCCGCGCGAAGCATCGTCGGCCAGCCGCGCAGCGCGAAGACCAGACGAATGCAGAGAAACAGACGCACGAGCTGCTCCAGCAGCTCGGACAGCGCAGGTGGAACGGGCTTGCCCTTGCCATAGTAATACCCGTTGAGCGCGCAGGAAACGCCCAGAATGGGAATGCACGGCAGGTAGATCAGCAGAGCGGGCAGCGTGCGCAGATCGCCCAGCCAAAGCGCCAGCTGCGTCCTGAAAACGAACGCCAGAACGGCGACCGGCACGCCGGTCAGCAGCGCCAGGATGATGCCGCAGCGCAGCACGCGAACCTGACGCTCCGGCTGCGACTTGGCGCACATGCGTGAAACGGCGGCGGGCAGGCCGGAGACCACCGGCGTGATGAGCAGCATCTGCGCGCTGTGCGTCAGCTCCACCAGGCCCATGGCCTGCGCCCCGAGCGAACGCGAGAGCCAGATGCGATTGAGAAAGCCGATCACCCGCACGATAAAGTGCGAAGCGCTTAGAAACACAGTCTGCCTGACGAGCGTGCGAGCGTTCATACAACCACCCCGGCAAGGGTATGCAGAACGGAGGACTCCAATGTTTGACAAATGGGATCATCGCTTTATGGAAATGGCGCGACTGGTGTCCGGCTGGGCCAGCTGCAACCGCAGAAGGGTTGGTGCGGTCATCGTCAAGGACAAGCGCGTCATGACCACCGGCTACAACGGCGCGCCCGCGGGCATCAGGACATGTGTGGAGCGCGGCGAGTGCCTGCGCCAGAAGATGGGCATTCCCTCGGGCCAGCGCCATGAGCTGTGCTACGCGGTGCACGCCGAGCAGAACGCCATCATTCAGGCAGCCAAGCTGGGCATCTCGATCTCCGGCGCGACGCTCTACTGCACGCATCAGCCGTGCATCCTCTGCGCAAAGATGATCGTCAATTCCGGTATCACGCGCGTGGTCTACGGCGAGGGCTATCCCGACGAGTTCTCCATGCAGATCTTCGACGAAGCGGGCGTGGATGTGGAGTGCTACCGGGAAGAGGCGAATCCGGGAAAGGATGAATGAGCATGAAGAGTGCCAAGCGCGGGCGCGGGCCGTCGATGATGGACGGCGTGATGAGCCTGGCGATGGGTGCGTTCGGCCTGATCTGGACGGTGATGGCGTCGAGCCTGGGCGGCGGCTTCTTTGCGCTGTTCGGCGTGGTGTTCATCGTCATCGCCGTCGCGCAGGCGGTCTATTCCTTCAGCAACGCGACGAGGAAGGAGCGCTTCTCCGAATTTGACGTGACCACGGGCGACGAGGAGCCCGACCCGCTGAACGAGCGCTTCGGCGGCGAGACGCGCGAGGCGTCCTCCGGCGGGAAAGCGGACGGCGATGCGTTCTGCCCGTACTGCGGCGCGAGGGTTCAAAGGACGTTCGCGTACTGCAATCAGTGCGGCCGAAAGCTGCCGCAGGCGGAGCCGTGAGGCGGATTGTTCCCGTCGTCACGGGGAAGAAGGCGTACCTTTCCCTGCTGCTGCTGGCGGACGAGCAGGAAAGCATGATCGACCGGTATCTCATGCGCGGCGAGATGTTCGCGATGCGGGACGGGGAGACGGCGCTTGCCGTCATCGTCGTCACGGATGAGGGCGAGGGAGTGCTTGAGATCAAGAACCTCGCCGTCAGCCAGGATGCGCAGAAGCGCGGCTGCGGCCGGGCGATGATCGGGTTTGTCGCAGGGCATTTTGCGGGACGGTATCATACGCTGCTTGTCGGCACGGGCGACAGTCCGCTCACCGTGCCGTTTTACGAAAAATGCGGCTTTGTTCGCTCACATGTCGTGAAGGATTTCTTTACGGAGAACTACGATCATCCCATCATCGAGTGCGGCGTGCTGCTGCGCGATATGGTTTACTTCAGGAAGTCCATATAAATAAGCTCCCCGCCCTGCGGCGGGGAGCTTATTTATACTGATTTGCAACTAAACTGTGTTCTGAGAATCAAACCCGTCTCAATCGTAGGAGGCTATGCCTCCTGCTCTGAGACTACATCTTTTCTGGAGTATATTGGGCTGCCGCCCAAACCTGCTTGAGGGATTTCATCCCTCAAACCCCCTTCTTCGCTTCGCGCGGCATAAAGCATCAGGTCCGCATCTCGCGGTTGAACGGCTTACCCAGCATGGCCGGGCCGACGTGCTTGCTCTTGCCCACGAAGATGAGCACCACGATGACCAGCACATACGGCAGCATGACCAGGAACTCATAGGGGAAGGTGGTGAAGCCGTAGGCCTGAACGGCCAGCTGCAGCGCCTGCGCGAGGGAGAACAGCAACGCGCCGCCCATCACACCCAGCGGCGACCAGCGGCCGAAGTACACCAGCGCGACGGCGATGAAGCCGCGGCCGCCGACCAGCGTATCGGTGAAGATCTTCGCGTAGCAGACGGAGAGGTATGCGCCGGCCAGACCAGCCATCGCGCTGCCGAACGCCAGCGCCTGATAGCGCGTGCGGCTGACGTCGATGCCCATCGAGTCCGCGGCGCGGGGCATGGTGCCGCAGGCGCGCACGCGCAGGCCCCAGGGCGTCTTGAACAGGAGATAGTGCACCGCAGGCACCATCAGGAACGCGAAGTACACCATCGGATTGCAGGAGAAGAGCATCTTGCCCACCATGGGCAGATCGCTGAGGATCGGAATGCGGATGGCGTCGATGCCCGCCACGCCCTGCGCGCCGCCGATGAAGTGGCGATAGAGCGAACCGGCCAGGCCGGTGCCAAAGAGCTGCAGTCCAATGCCCGCGATGCCCTGCGGCGCGCCGAACTTGATGACGACCACGCCAAAGAGCAGGCCCAGCAGCGCGCCGACCAGCGCGGCGGCAAGCAGGCCGGCGAGGTTCACAACCCAGGCGACCTTGCCGGCGCCGCCGACCATGAACGGGATCAGCATGCCGACAAACGCGCCCATGCTCATCACGCCCTCGCAGCCCAGGTTGAACACGCCGCTGCGCTGGTTCACCGTCTCGCCCAGGGAGGCGAGCAGGAGCGCGCTGGAGAGCGGGATGCCGACCGTCAGAAACAGCACGATAAAGTCCAGCATGTCAGGCGGCCTCCTTTCTGCCCAGCAGCGCGCAAAGCCTGCGCTGCGCGCGGTCCATCAGGTAGGGATTGGCGAGCACCAGCTTCGCGGCGACGATGACCAGGATGACCAGCCCCTGCAGCACGTCGATCATGTTGCTGGGCACGGGAATCTTGTTGATCTGCAGCGCGGAGCAGCCGTAGGAAATCAGCGCGAAGAAGAAAGCGGCGGGAATCACGCCCAGCGGATGCAAGCCGCCGAACAGCGCCACGACGATGCCCGAGAAGCCGTAGCCGCCCGTGCAGTTGCCCAGGCCGCGATGGTGCACGCCCAGAATCTCGACCGTGCCGGCCAGACCGCAGCATGCGCCGGAGATCATCATGGCCAGTACCATGTAGCGGCTGACGCTGATGCCGCCGTAGCGCGCGGCGCGGTCGGATGCACCGGCGGCGCGCATCTTGAAACCGACCGGCGTCTTCCACATGAACAGGTAGACGAGCAGCGCGATCAGCAGGGCAATGAAAATGCCGGTGTGAAAGCGCATGCCCTTGTCCAGCGAGGGGAAGACCTCGTTGATGCGCGAGAGCCACTCGCTCGTGCTGAGCTTCACGGTCTGCGGGTCGCCGGAGCCGCCCGCCACGGCGGGGTCGAGCAGCGGTACGCGCAGGCAGTAGGAGTAGAACTGCGCAGCGATGTAGTTGAACATGACGGTGGACAGCAGCTCGCTGACGCCGAAGCGGGCCTTGAGCAGGCCCGGCAGCGCGCCCCAGCATGCGCCGCCCAGAACGCCGAAGAACAGAATCGCCGGCAGCGCCAGTGCGCGCGGCAGCTCGGTGTTCAGCGCGAAGACGATCGCCAGCAGCAGGCCCATGATCATCTGGCCCTCGCCGCCGATGTTCACGATGCCGCTGCGGTAGGCCACACAGATGCCCACGCCGACGATGGTCAGCGGCGTCATGATGTTGATGACGCCGGAGAGGTTCTTGAGCGTAGTGAAGGGATAGCAGAAGATGACCCAGAAGGTTTTTAGCACGTCCGCACCCAGCACCGCCAGAATGAGGGAGGCGATGCCGAGCGTCAGCAGCACGGAGAGCAGGATGACGCCCGCGGTATACACCAGTTTAAAATGCTTCATATCTCTTTCACTCCTGCCATCATCATGCCCAGCTTGCGCTGCGTCGCCTCGCCGCGGCCCAGCGTGCGCTGAATCTGTCCCTTGAAGATGACCGCGATGCGGTCGGAGAGGTTGATGATTTCCTCAAGCTCCTCGGAGATGAGCAGGATGCCCACGCCCTGATCGCGCAGGGCCAGCAGCTGCTTGTGAATGAACTCCGCCGCGCCCATATCCAGACCGCGAATGGGGTAGACCGCGATGAGGAACTTCGGATTGCGGGAGATCTCACGGGCGAGGATGACCTTCTGGATGTTGCCGCCGGACAGGGAGCCCGCTGCGACGTTTACGCCGGAGCAGCGGATGTCGAACTTCTCGCGCAGCGCGTCGGCGTTCTGGTCGATTTTCTTGTTGCTGATGAGGCCGGCGTGGGAGAAGGGCGGCTTGCCGATGTCCTTGAGCACCAGGTTTTCGCGGATGCTCATGGTTGGCACGATCCCCTCGATGTTGCGCTCCTCCGGCACATAGCCCATGCCCTGGGCGATGATCTGCCTGGGCGTCTTGCCCGCGAGGTTCACGCCGTCCAGCAGCACCTCGCCGCTTTCAATCATGCGCAGGCCGGTGAGCGCCTCGGCCAGCTCGCGCTGACCGTTGCCGGAAACGCCGGCCAGGCCGACGATCTCGCCCGCGCGCACGGTCAGGTTCAGCTTGTTCAGCGCCATGTTGCCGCGGTCGCCGCGCACGAACAGGTCGCGCACCTCGAGCATCGGCTTGCCCGGCTCGCGCTTGCTCTGGTTGACCGGGAGATAGACCTCGTGGCCGGTCATTAGCGCGGCGATGTCGGCGGAGGAGTGATCCGCCGTGTTGCCGCGGAAGACCAGCCTGCCGCCGCGAAGGATCGCGACCTTGCTCGAGAGCGCCTTGACCTCGGCCAGCTTGTGGCTGATGAAGATGATGGACAGCTCGGCGGACATGCGCCTGAGCAGCGCGATCAGCTCGTCCGTCTCCTGCGGCGTGAGCGCGCTGGTCGGCTCGTCGAGGATCAGAAACTTGGCGCCGAAGCACAGCGTCTTGACCAGCTCCACGCGCTGCTGCTCGCCGACGGAGAGCTGCCAGATGTACGCGTCCGGATCGACAGCCAGACCGTAGTGCTCAGAGATGGCGACGATGTGGCGGCGCACGGCGGCGAGGTCGAGCTTAGCGGCGCGCTTCGCGCGGGTGAGGAAGGGGTCCTGCTTCGCGCCGTCCTGCAGCTGCGCCATGCCCAGCGCGATGTTTTCCGTTACCGTCAGGTTCGGCACGAGCATGTACTGCTGGTGCACCATGCCGATGCCGCAGGCGAAGGCGTCGCTGGGGGATTTGAAGACAACCTCCTGGTTGTTGATGTAGATCTTGCCCTCGTCCGGGGTATAAAGCCCCATCAGGATGTTCATCAGCGTGGTCTTGCCCGCGCCGTTTTCGCCCACGAGCGCCAGCACTTCGCCCTTGCCCACGGAGAGCGAGATGTCGCTGCACGCGAGGACGCCGGGGAAGCGCTTGGTGATGTGCTCGATGCGAAGGCTGGTGATCGCATTGGGTGTCATGAAGAACCTCCACTCATAAGCGGGCCGTGCCCGCTCCCACTTCCGAACAGCCTGACAGGTTCATGCTGTTCGGTGCTCGTTGCACGTTTTTTACGCAATTCCCTATGCATAAGAAAGACTGCCGAGAAGGCCGCGAAGGGGATGCCATCTGGCATCCCCGACCGCAGCGGTTACAGCAGTCCAAAGGAATTACTTGAGCTCGATGCCGGAGAAGTCGACGGTGTTCGGCGCGGCGATCATGCTGTCCAGCGCAGCCTGCGCGGCAGCCTTCACGTCCTCGGGGAGCAGCTCGGTGTTCTCGGAGAAGGTGTAGATGAAGCCGCCGTTGTTGTAGTTGAGCGGGATGTTCTCGCCGCCAACCTTGCCCTCGGCCATGCGCTCCATGATGCCGATGACGACCGCAGCATAATCGTAGTCCGCCGCAGCGGTGACGACGTTCGGGAAGTCAACGATCTGGGAGGTGGTCTGGCCGACCCAGGTCACGCCCTCGGCGGCGTCCACGTTGCGCAGCGCGCCGACAGCCTGCTGGGACGGACCGACGAGCACGTCGCAGCCCGCCTCGATGAAGGTCTTGCCGATGTCGCCGGCGCCAACGGTATCGGAGAAGCTTCCGGTCCAGGAGAGCATGTACTCCACCGTGGGATCGGTGTCCTGCAGGGCCTTGACGAAGCCACGGATGAAGCGGGCGGAGTCGCCGCCGTCGGTCGGGCCGACGATGCCGACCTTTTTGGCCTTGGTGGTCAGCGCGGCGATGACGCCGTTGATGTAGCCCGGCTCCTCGGACATGGGCATGTAGGTGAAGATGTTGTCGCCCAGGATCTTGTCGCTGGTGCCGATGGCGAAGACCTGATTCGGATACTCGGCGGCCACCTCGGTGCAGGCGGAGGTGAACTGCGCTCCGTGCACGATGATGATGTCGTAGTTGTCGGCCAGCTGATCCAGGGTGTTCGGCGCATCCGGGATGGCGACGGACTCGACCGGCGTGTAGTCGATCTCGTAGCCCTTGGCGATGGCGTTCTTGATGCCGGTGTCCATGCTCTGACACCAGCCCTTGTCATCGACGGTGTCGGAATAGACGACGGCGACGGAAACGCTCTCGGCGACGGCGACACAGGTGAAGGTCAGCATCAGCGCAAGCGCGAGCAGCAGTGCAAGCTTCTTCATGATGAAACGCTCCTTTTGCAGACGATGGGGGACGACCGGCAGCATAAGCGCCAGGCCACATTGTTTCCCGAAGATATTACTGGAAAATCCGCGCTTTGTCAACACAATATCCGATGATTTAACAAAGGAATCGTCAAAATGTTCGGATTTTGACACTTGTTGACAAGAAGGTGGATTCCCTTATATAATATCTTACGAATATGTGTGGGCCGCGGCAGGGTGCGCGGCGGAGGTTTGCGATGGCAAAATACAAGAATTACGTCCTGGCGCAGTCGCTGGAAGAGGCGTACGCGCTCAATGCGAAGAAGAGCGCTGTGATCGTGGCGGGCAACATGTGGCTGCGCATGTGCGGCCTCAGCAAGCAGATGGCGATCGACCTGTCCGCCCTCGGGTTGGATAAAATCGAGGAGAAAGAGGACGCGTTCCTCATCGGCAGCATGACGACGCTGCGGCAGATGGAGACGCACGGGGCGCTCAATGCGGCGTTCGGCGGCGTGTTCCGGGAGGCGCTTGCGCCGATCGTGGGCACGCAGTTCCGCAACACGGCGACCGTCGGCGGCAGCGTCTTTTCGCGCTTCGGCTTTTCCGACGTGAGCGCGCTGCTGCTGGCGCTGGACGCGCAGGTTGTGCTCTTTGCGCGCGGCGCGGTGAAGCTTTCCGATTACCAGCAGGAGGCCTGGGACCGCGACATCATCACGCATATCCGCATCCCCAAGGGCCAGCGGGCCGCGGTGCAAAGCGTGCGCGTCAGCGCGACGGACATTCCGGTGCTGGTGTGCGCGGCGTCGGTTTCGGACGCTGGACTTCGCCTGGTGCTGGGCGCGAGGCCCGCGCGGGCGCAGATTGTCGTGGAGCATCTTGCGCCGGACTGCGGCGCGGAGACGTTTGAGGAGATCGCCGCGCGGACGGCGTTTGGCAGCAACCTGCGCGCGTCCGAAGCGTACAGAAGGAAGATTGCGCCGGTGCTGATGATGCGCGCGGCGAAGGCGTGCCGGGAGGTGACGCAGGCATGAACGTTGAATTTGTGCTGAACGGACGAAGGGTCAGCGCCATCGTCGATGCGGACGATTCGCTTTACAAAATGCTGCGCAGCCTGGGCATGCACTCCGTCAAGTGCGGCTGCGAGACGACGAACTGCGGATTGTGCACCGTGCACATGGATGGAAAGGCCGTGCTCTCCTGCTCGGTGCCTGCGGCGCGCTGTGCGGGCCACGAGATCACGACGCTGGAGGGCATGCAGGAGGAGGCCGCGCGCCTTGGCGCATGCCTCGCCGGCGAGGGCGCGGAGCAGTGCGGCTTCTGCGCACCGGGTCTGATGATGAACGTGTTTGCGCTGGCGAAGGAAAATCCGCACGCCACGGCGGCGGAGATCGACGCCTTCCTGGCGGGCAACCTGTGCCGCTGCTCCGGCTATGTGAGCCAGCGCCGGGCGATTATGAAGTACCTGGAGCAGGTCACTGGGGAGGTGCGCGCATGAGCGGGAAGAAAAGCGGCCGCGTGATCGGCGGCGTCGGCGTGCCGGTGCCCAAAAAGGACGCGCCCGCGCTGCTGACCGGCAAGCCGGTGTATACGGCGGACATTGCGCCCAGGGACTGCCTGTGCGTCAAGCTCATGCACAGCCCGCACGCGCACGCGATGATCGAGGAGATCGACGTATCCCGCGCGCAGAAGCTGCCGGGCGTGGCCTGCGTGCTCACCTACAAGGACGTGCCGGGCACGCGCTTTACCCAGGCGGGCCAGACGTATCCGGAGTTCAGCCCCTACGATCGACTGATCCTCGACCGCCATCTGCGCTGCGTAGGCGACCCGGTCGCCATCGTGGCGGCGGAGACGGAAAAGCAGGCGCTGGCGGCCATCCGGCTCATCAAGGTCAAGTACCGGCTCCTGCCCGCGATCCTGGACGCCAGGGAGGCGATGGACAACGAGACGCTGATCCACCCGGAGGAAGGCTGGCGGGCGCTGGTGCCCGCCTGCGGTGCGGACAACCGGCGCAACCTGGTCGCCGCCGGCGAGGAGGCGCAGGGCGACGTCGAGGCCGAGCTGGCGGCGTGCGACATCGTAATCGACAGGGAGTATTCCACGCGCGCGAACCAGCAGTGCATGATGGAGACGTTCCGCGCGTTCACGCGCATCGATACCTATGGCAGGCTGGAGGTCGTCTCCTCGACACAGGTGCCGTTCCACGTGCGCCGCATCCTGGCGACGGCGCTGGAGATGCCCAAGAGCCGCGTGCGTGTGGTCAAGCCGCGCATCGGCGGCGGCTTCGGCGCGAAGCAGACCGCGGTCTGCGAACAGTATCCGGCGATCGTGACGGTCAAGACCGGCCGGCCTGCGATGATCGTCTATACCCGCGAGGAGTCGATGACGCTCTCCTCGCCGCGCCACGCGATGATCATGCATGTGCGCCTGGGCGCGATGAAGGACGGCACGATCCGCGCGATCGATCTGCATACGCTCTCCAACACCGGCGCGTACGGCGAGCACGGACCGACCACGGTCGGCCTTTCCGGGCACAAGTCCATCCCGCTGTACACGCACAACATGAAGGCGTTCCGCTTTGTCTGGCACACGGTGTACACCAACACCATGAGCGCGGGCGCGTATCGCGGCTATGGCGCGACGCAGGGCCTGTTTGCTGTAGAATCCGCCGTCAACGAGCTGGCGCACGCGCTCCATATGGATCCTGCGGCGCTGCGAGAGAAGAACATCGTGCGCGAGGGCGAGACGATGCCGGCATATTACGGCGAAACGGCGCAGAGCTGCACGATCGACCGCTGCATCGCGCGCGCGAAGGAGATGATCGGCTGGGCGGAGAAGTATCCCGCACGCACGCTGGAGAACGGCCACATCCGAGCGGTCGGCATGGCGCTGGCCATGCAGGGCTCCGGCATTTCCGGCGTGGACACCGGCGCGGTCATGATCCGGTTGGGCGACGATGGCATTTACAACATGTCCATTGGCGCGACGGATATGGGCACCGGCTGCGACACGATCCTGGCGCAGATGGCGGCGCAGAGCCTGGAGTGCCCGGTGGACAACATCACCGTGCACGGCGTGGACACGGATACCTCGCCGTACGACTGCGGCTCCTACGCTTCCAGCACGACGTACGTCACCGGCATGGCGGTCGTCAAGACCTGCGAGGAGCTGAGAAAGAAGATCGTCCGCGTCGGCGCGCAGCTGATGGGCTGCCGGGAGGATGAGGCGCTCTTCGAGGGCAGCTGCGTCAAAAAAGCGGATGAGAGCAAGAGCGTGACGCTGGCTGAAATTGCCAACGCGCACATGACGGCGAACGCGGAGGACATCTCCGCCTGCGTCTCCAACGGCTCTCCGGTGTCGCCGCCGCCGTTCATGTGCGGCTGCGCAGAGATCGATCTGGATCCGCTGACCGGCGAGGTGAAGCTGGTGGATTATACCGGCGTCGTGGACTGCGGCACGGTCATCAACCCGAACCTGGCCATGCGCCAGACTGAGGGCGGCCTGCTGCAGGGTATCGGCATGGCGCTGACGGAGTGCCCGACGATCGATTCGCTGGGCCGCACGGTCAGCAATTCCTTCCTGCAGTATAAAATTCCAGCGCGCGTGGACGCGCCGAGCATTCGCGTGGAGTTTGCGCCCAGCTATGAGCCGACCGGCCCGTTCGGCGCCAAATCCATCGGCGAGTGCGTCATCAACACGCCGTCGCCGGCCATCGCGGACGCGGTGTACAACGCCAGCGGCGTGCGCGTGCGCGATCTGCCGATTACGGCGGAAAAGATTCTGCTGGGGCAGAAGGAATGAGCATGAAGCTCGGCGTGGTTCTGCTGGCGGCGGGCAGGAGCGAGCGCTTTGGAGGCAACAAACTGCTGGCCGATTATTGCGGCAGACCGATGGTCTGTCGTGCGCTGGAGGCCGCGACGGCGCTGCGTGCGGCGTGCACCGCCGTGGTCACGGGCTGCGGGGAGATCGCTTGCCTGGCAGAGGCGTATGGCTGCGAGGTCATCACCAACGACGCGCCGCAGCTGGGACAGTCGCACTCCATTTGCCTGGGCGTGCGCGCGATGCAGGACATGGACGCCGTGTTGCTGATGGTCTGCGATCAGCCGCGGCTCACGGGCGCGTCGCTTGAGCGGCTGGTGCAGGACTTCATGCGTTCTGAAAAGGGGATCGCCTGCCTGCGCGACGGCACGCATCAGGGCAATCCTGCGGTGTTTTCGCGGCGATATTTTGACGAGCTGCTGGCGCTTCAGGGCGACAGGGGCGCGAAGGGCGTTCTTCGTGCGCATGAGGACGATTTGCTGGTTGTGGATACCGTGGGCCCCGACGAGCTGGCGGATGCCGATACGCCGGACATGCTTGCGGCGCTGTGCAAAGGGGAATAAATCAAAGCCATCGGTTTTCGGGCCGATGGCTTTGTCATGCAGTCATGGGAGAATCAAATCCGCATAGACCAGAGGCAGCGCTTCCTGGGAGCCGACAGGGCGCGCATAGACGCGCAGCCGTCTGCCTGAGAGGGAACCTGAGGCGCAGCGATAGGTATTGTCAGACGAATAATCCTGCAGCAGCTCATGCGAAGCGTCGTCTCCGACAAGATAGAAGGCATATTCAGGCGTGACGGTTCTGCCGTGCAGGCAATCCGCTGTGAAGACGTCCTCCCCGTCCGAGCTGCTCTGATCGATCCAGGCGTTCGTGATGAAGTCGATGGCATCCAGGTATTCGTCCATCGAGGAATAAAACAGATGATCGACGGGCTTGCCGGCGAGATAGAGGTTCAGGAAGTCGGCAAACTTTTCACTGAACAGGTCGGCACCCTCACCGTCAAGGTGATACCAGTCATGGTAGTGGCTGTCCAGCAGCGGAATGAATTCCGGCCGGGCCAGCGACATGTCGAAGCAGGGGATGCTCTCTTCGCGGCAGAATTCGGCGAGCGCCGCATTCTTTTCCAGAAAACCCGCGCGGCCCAGCCCCTGCGCGGTGGCGTTCGGGGAGATGATCACCAGCAGCTCGCTGCCGTGCTTTTCGCACAGCGCCCGGTATTCCAGCAGCTTTTTCTTGGAGAACTCGTGCAGGTCGGGATTGTCATCGGCCTGCTGAGGACGCAGCGGCGTAAAGCGCAGCGCGTCATAGCCGTTTCCGACAGCGTTGTAGCGCAGGAAGCCGCGCCCCTGATACACCCCGACGCCGTCCAGCAGACCTGAGGAGGCAAAATACGCCTCCGGATTTGTGTGCATCGCGATGGTATGCCGCACGTCCTCCAGATCGCGCACAAAGAAGCTCTTGAACAGCAGGATGCGATCCAGATATTTCTGATCCTGCGAACACAGATCCAGATAATAGCGCAGGTAAATCAGCGGATGCTTCCGCAGAAACGGGGCAAGGCGAAACTGCGCCTGAATATCCTCGGTGGTTTTGGTAAAATTATCAGATTCCACCACGAGCGCGACGTATCGGGGACGATTGGTCTTGTACAGCAGCCGCGTCGCGGCCAGCGCGCCGGGCATGCTCATGTGCCCGACGGTCACGTCGAAGGTTTCAAGACCGGTCTTCTCCGTTATGATATTGGCATTGAAATCCGAAAAGACAATGGAGGAGCCGACGAGCGCCAGGTCGATATCGCTGCGCTGTGTGATTTCCAGAAAGGTATAGTAGGTATGCGCGTCGCTGCGCATCAGCAGCGTGTTGGCTGCTGCGAGCACGAGAATGGGAATCAGAAAGAATGCAAAGAACCGAAGCCATTCGCGTCTTTTCTGTGGAGAAGGACTCATGACAACCTCCTGTGCGTCCCGTCAGAATGCGGCGTAGATGAAGCCAGTCAGCGCGTTGGGCACGTAGAAGAACATCGTGTAGAACAGCAGGATGTACAGCAGCAGCCAGCGCTGGGGCAGGGAGAGCGTCATCAGCCATTTTCGGATGCTGACGCCGCGCTCCTGCATGACCGAAACGGTAACGAGGATGATGAGTGCGCCCAGAAGCACCGCGTAGTCGCCCAGGCTGACGCCCAGAGTGAGCAGCGTGCCGTCCGTCAGCTGCGACAGCATCGGCGTGCACAGCGTTTTGCCCAGCATGGCAAACGCGTCGGTCAGGTGCAGGCAGCGGTCAAAATACCAGCCGATATTGACGATGATGAACGTGCGCACAACGCGCAGAACATAGAATCCGCGGCTTTTGACCAGCCCGGCATGCCGTTCGCCAAAGCGTCTGTACGCCGGCTCCAGCAGCGCGCTGGCGGCGAGAATCAGGCCGTTGTACATGCCCCACGCGATATAATTGCCCGTTGCGCCGTGCCAGACGCCCACCAACAGGAAGACGAGGATGTTGCCCAGCGCTGCGGGCAGCGCGCGCGCTGCGTCGGCGCCGAAAGCCTTCCTGGCAGACTTGGCGAGCCTTTGCATGGGGCGGGTCAGCGCGAAGGGATAAAACACATAGTCGCGCATCCATGCGCCCAGGCTGATGTGCCACCTGCGCCAGAAATCGGCGAGGGAGACGGAAAAGTACGGACGCCGGAAGTTGGGCGCAAGGTGGATGCCCATCAGCTCCGCGCCGCCGGTGACCAGATCGATGCCGCCGGAAAAATCGGCGTACTGCTGCAGGGAATACATCAGCACGGCGACGACGATGACCGCGCCGCCGTAGGCCGTATGGTCGGCGAAGACCGCGTCGATGAGCGGAAAAGCGTGGTCAGCGATGACCTTCTTTTTAAAGAAGCCCCAGAGCATCAGGATGAGACCGCTGCGGATATTGGCAAGATCGAGCCGGTTGCCTGCGGTGAGCTGCGGCGCGAGCGCGTCATAGCGGCCGATCGGCCCCTGAATGAGCTGCGGGAAAAAGGAAATAAACAGCGCAAACTTGAGCACGTTGCGCTCCGGCGGGTATTTGCCATTGTACACGTCGATGAGATAGCCCATCGACTGGAAGGTATAAAAGGAAATGCCCAGCGGCACGAAGAGCCTGATGGACGGTGCGCCGCTTTTGCCCATCAGGCCATACAGCCCGGAAAGCACTGCCGTCGGCGCGGTCGGGATGTATTTGAGCACCGCCAGCAGGCCGAAATTGAGCAGCAGCGCGAGATAAAGCAGCACGCGCTGCCTCTTTCTTGCGGCGGTCTTGAGCCGCTTTTTTTCATCCCGCGAGAGCTCCTTGCTCTGCTGAAGCAGCGTCTTGTTCTTGGTGCCGATATGCCCGATGGCAAGCGCGCAGAGCCAGGTGCTCAGCGTGGTGATGAGCATGAAGACCAGCGCCTGTCTGCCGCCTGAGGCGAAGACCGCGTAGCTGAAAACGAGCAGAACCAGCCACCTGAAGCGGACGGGGCACAGATAATACAGCACGGCGGCGGCGAAGATCTGATAGATGATCGCGTATGTGGACATGGACAGTACCTGCTTTTCTGAAGTGACATGAACAAAGTTGCCAATAAAATATAACATTTCGGTTCATTCCTGTCAAGACGCCCGCCCCGGCGCTTTGTTGCTTTTTGGAAAGAGAAGCGGGGAAGTTGCTGTGCATTCTTGCATCTTGCAAACTGCCGCAGAAATGGTATAATACCGCTGATTTTGAACCGTGACGGAAAAAGGAGAACTCAAGCCGATGACAAAGGATATGACCCATGGGTCGCCGGTGAAGCTGATCCTTGGTTTTGCGCTGCCGCTGCTGGCGGGCATGCTGTTTCAGCAGCTGTATAATCTGGTGGACACGATGATTGTGGGCCGGTTCCTGGGCGTGACGGCCCTGGCCGGCGTGGGCGCGACCGGTTCGATCAACTTCCTCGTGCTGGGCTTCTGCATGGGCGTGTGCACAGGCTTTTCCATTCCGGTGGCGCAGCGCTTTGGCGCGCGGGAGGAGAGCCGCATGCGCGAGTTTGTGGCCAACGGCATTCTTCTGTCCGCAGTTTTCGCTGCGGTGATCACGACGGTGACCGTCTGCTTTTGCCGCGATATCCTGACGATGATGAATACGCCGCAGGACTGCTTTGAGGAAGCCTACCACTATATTGTGGTGATCTTTGCCGGCATCCCGTTCATGATTCTTTACAATCTGCTGTCCGGCTATCTGCGTTCGCTGGGCGACAGCAAAACGCCGCTGTTCTTCCTGATCCTCTCCTCGCTGCTGAACGTCGCGCTGGACCTTGTGCTGATCCTCGTGTTTGACCTCGGCGTGATGGGCGCGTCGCTGGCGACGGTCATCAGCCAGGCGATTTCCGGGCTGCTGTGTCTTGCGTGGATCGTGCTGAAGGTGCCGGTGCTGCACATCGCTGCGGACGAATGGCGCGTGCGCAGGAAAAGAATGCTGGAGCTGTGCGCCTGCGGCGTGCCGATGGGCCTGCAATACTCCATCACGGCAATCGGTTCGGTGGTTTTGCAGGTGGCGGTCAATTCGCTTGGATCCCTGGCTGTGGCGGCCATGACGGCGGCCATGAAGGTGCTCAATTTTCTCGCCTGCCCGTTTGATGCGCTGGGCTCGACGATGGCAACCTACGGCGCGCAGAACGTCGGCGCAAGCCGGTACGAACGGCTCAATCGCGGCGTATGGGCAGCGTCTGCGATGGGCTTTGCGTACTCCGCACTTGCATTCACGGTGGCCTGGTTCTTTGGCCGCAGCCTGACGCAGATGTTTGTGACCGACGGCGGCGCAGAGCTCATCGAGCTGGCGCAGATGTACATGGTCACTCAGGTGGCGTTTTATCCGCTGCTGACGCTGGTGAACGTCGTGCGCTTCATGATTCAGGGGATGGGCTTTTCCATGTTTGCGATCATCGCAGGCGTGCTGGAGATGATTGCGCGCAGCCTGGCCGCGCTTGTGCTGGTGCCGCCGCTTGGCTTTCCGGGCGTTTGTCTGGGCAGTCCGCTGGCGTGGATTTTTGCCGACGCATTCCTCATTCCGGCTTATTTCCGCTGCAAAAAGCGCCTGATGGGAAAGGTACACCACCTCCATATCTGATCGCTGGCGGACTACTGCGCGCGTTCGTCAGCGGAATTCACAGGGTTATTTGCTGGATTTTGATTTTTATGGTTGACAAAACGGCATTCCTCGTGTATAATACTCCATGTTCCGCACGGAACGACAGCTTCATATGGGTAGGTTCCCGAGTGGCCAAAGGGAGCAGACTGTAAATCTGCCGTCACCGACTTCGATGGTTCGAATCCATCCCTGCCCACCATCTTCGCGGGAATGGCGGAATTGGCAGACGCGCTAGATTCAGGTTCTA
>JAGBDL010000013.1 GCA_017937505.1 Clostridia bacterium
CGGCCCCACCGGCCCCACTGGCCCCACCGGCCCCATCGGCCCCACCGGCCCCACCGGCCCCACTGGCCCGACCGGCCCCACCGGCCCCTCGGGCAGCGGTCTGACGGCCTTTGCCACCGGCCATACGACCGGAACGGTCAACGTTGCCGCCAACCAGGCGATTCCGTTTACCACGTTCACCGTCCATCCTGCCGGCGCGGTGACGCAGAACACCGGAACCTTCACGCTCGTCTCTCCGGGCACGTACCAGGTCACCGCGATTCTCAATACGCCGCCCTACACGCAGCGGAATCCCCGTTTCAACGGGTCACACTGCGATCGCTACTGCTGCTGTGACCGCGGCTGCGACGATGAAACCGAAACCAACGTATTCCTGCTGGTCAACGGCGCGGTGTACCCGTCCACGCAGACGCATCTGCGCTCCGGCCAGCACACCGGCCCGACGTCCATCCAGGCGCATATCGTCTCCGATGGTCACACGACCGTCGGTCTGGCCGCCGCCGACGCGCTCAACTACACCGGCGCGCACGCCGCGGACGTCCTCGCCTCGATCGTCTTCCTGCGCCTCACCTAAGCCGAAGGCTGAAGCCGCCGGGCATCCGGCGGCTTTAGTCCCTCCTCCCCCGACGGACAAAACAGAATCTCGAAGGATGATGTTGGTTTTTTTAGTGTTTTCCAAGCGGTTCTATGGTAGAATAGGGTAGTGATGTATACACTTCATGCCAAAGCACGCTTCTAGAGGAGTCCTATGGAAAAGATACTGATCGCAGACGACAACCTCCAAATCACAAAGGTGCTCAGTGAGTTTGTGAAAAAAGAGGGATATGAGCCCGTGATCGCCGAGGACGGCGAGACGGCGCTGGCCCTGTTCCGCGCGGATCGTTACGCCGTGCTGCTGCTTGACGTCATGATGCCCAGGATGGACGGCTTCTCGCTCTGCCGCGAGATCCGCCGGACCTCGAACGTCCCCATCATCATGATCACCGCGCGAAGCGAGGACTTTGAGCGCATCATGGGGCTGGATATCGGCGCGGACGATTACATCGTCAAGCCCTTCTCCGGCGGCGAGGTGATGGCGCGCATCCGCGCGATCCTGCGCCGCACAGAGAGAAGCACGCCGCAGAGCGCGTCTGCGCGCGCCATTGTGATCGATACCCTGTCCATCTCCGTGGAGGACGCCTCCGTCACGCTCGACGGGCACCCCATCGCGCTCACCAGAAAAGAGCTCGAGATCCTCTACACGCTTGCCAAGAACGCCGGCAAGCTGTTCTCCCGCGACGCGCTGCTCAGCCTGCTCTGGGGCTACGATTACTTCGGCGACAGCCGGACGGTCGACAGCCACGTCAAGCGCCTGCGCGCAAAGCTGGACGCGTTTCCCCATCCCGGCTGGCAGATCAAGACCATCTGGGGAATGGGCTATCGATTCGAGGTGACGCCCGATGACGCATAAGCTGACCCGGCGCCTGATCCTCTGCTTTTCTGTGGTTCTGCTCCTGTTCGCCATCCTGGTGGGCGCCATGTTCACTGTTCTGTTTTCCATGCATTCCGCTGCCATCTACGCGGAGGATCTCGAGGCGCACGCCGTGTCCATCGCGGACACCATCGCCCGGTTCTATCAGGACTACACCGCGGGCAGCTGCTGCGGCGGCGGATTCCGGGCCTATTTTCGCTTCATTCAGGACGTCGCCCGGTGTGAAATCTGGCTGGCCGATGCGCAGCTTCAGCCCGCGCAGTTCCCGCCGCAGGCTTCTTCCGCCTTTCAGTCAGCCCTGCCGGAGGGGAGCGACGACTTCATTTCGCAGATCTTTGCCTCGGACGGGGTCTGCGTGCTGGATTCCAGCGTTTCCCCGCACATGAGCAGCCTGATCGTCGGCGTCCCCGTGCATGACGCGGACGGCTCGGTGATCTTTGCCCTCCTGCTTCGACGAACCATTGACAATCAGGAGCGGGCCTATCGCGCCGGTTTGGGCATCCTGATGATCTGCCTGCTGTCGGCTTTTGGCCTGAGCATTCTGCTTGCCGTGCTCATCAGCAGGCGACTGATCACCCCGCTGCATCAGATGATCCGGGCCACGCAGCAGATGATGTCGGGCCAGTACGCCGTCTCCACCGGCGTCACGCAGGACGACGAGATGGGCATGCTCGCCCGCCACATCGACGCGCTCTCCGCGCGCCTGCTCAGCGCCAATCAGGCGCAGCAGGAGCTGGACGCTTCACGCCGGGAGTTCTTCTCCAACGTCTCGCATGAGCTGCGCACGCCGATTTCCGTGCTCAAGGGCTCCCTGGAGGTGCTTGTCGGCGGATTGATCTCCGACCCGGACGAGGTTCAGGCCTATCTGCGCCAGATGCTCTCGGATACCAACCACATGGAGCGGCTGGTGCGCGACCTTCTGGAGCTTTCCAGGCTCAAGGACAGCCATTTTAAAATCGAGATGGAGCAGGTCAACCTGATCGACGTGCTTCAGGAGACGATCCGCTTCCTCCGTCAGCCGGCTGCAGCCAAATCGATCGCGGTGACGCTCTCCGGCGACGTTTCCCCGTATCCGGTGATGGGCGATTACGCGCGGCTGCGGCAGCTGTTCACCATTCTGCTCGACAATGCCATCAAGTTTTCCATGCCGGGCAGCCCGGTAGAGCTGACCCTGACGCAGGACGGCGGCCGGCGCGCCGTATCCGTCCGGGATCACGGCGTCGGCATCTCCCAGCAGGATCTGTCGCACATCTTCGACCGCTTCTATCACCAGCGCTCCAGCAGCAATGCGGGCGGCACCGGCCTGGGGCTGCCCATCGCCCGGGAGATCGCCCTGCGCCACGGGATCGACCTGTCGTGCGTCAGCGCCCCCGGCGAGGGCACCTGCTTCACGCTCGTCTTTCCGCCGCCTTCCGATCCGGAAGGCCTGCCGCAGGGCGATGGATGACTAAGATAAAAGGGCTTTGGAGGTTCCAAGGCCCTTTTCTTATGGATTACAGATTTTCCAGCTCGCGCTCAATCAGGCTGCACGCGATCTCAAATGCCCGCGTCCGCCTTCTGGCCAGCGTGAGCTGCGATTTGTATCTTCCGGGGTTTTCCTTTTCCTCAAACGTTTTGATCGTCTCCCGCAGCTTATGCAGCGTGGAGTCTATCTGCCGCTTCGCCTCGATCAGCTCATCCTTTTCAAACTGCATGCTTTCCTCCAGATCCGGCCTTACAGCACCATCACCAGCGTGCCGACGGTGTGAACTGTTTTCTCTACTTCCATAGCAGGCGAATCGTCAGATGCGAAATCAATTCCAATACAATTGCACTTACAACTGTGAATACACCAAAGACAGCGATTTCTATTCCTTTAGGAAAACCTAAACTGCTCACATAGAAAGGGCCAATTATAAACATATAATGCGTCATGTACAGGAACAAAGAATATTTTTCCAACCAACTCACGATCCTATTTCCCGCTAATTTTTGGGTAAAACCAGGCACTATCTGCGATAGAACTCGAACTGTCCTGTATATCCAAAGTGCCAGCACGATGTGCGTAAAGGATACAATAATAAAATTATAAGCAATTGTTCCATCCATATAGTGCCGTCCCAACAACCGAACAGCCATTGCAATGAGCATGCCCAGCGTTGCTGTCGCATATTGTTTTTTTGGAATACGTCTTTTCACACTTTCCAATTCTATAACCAATGAAAAATGTCAAAAAATATTGGAGCGATATCTCTTTATATGCAAGAATTACATCTAAACCAATCAAAAGAGCCATAATGCTTGCAGACAGCTTCTTACTCCATGATTCTTCTGTTTCATACCACTTCACAAATATCAGTGCAATATAGCATAACATTATAATCGTTAAAAACCACAAATGCTCTGCACCTTTGATATGCGGAATACCCCTTATAGGAAAAAGAAAGTCGATTCCTTGCAAATTCAAAAAGTAAATTGGCAAAGCTTTAAACGTATCCGTAATAGGATTCGACCGAGAGGTTATTAACAAGAACAGAATCAGATAATACATGGGAACACATAGTTTTATCCAACGTCTTTTTAAAAATGTGCATGGGTCATCGATTCTTCTATTTGAATATAGAATTCCAGAAATCAGCAGAAATACGTAAACCCCCACATTCAAAACCATCGCCAGAATGTTTATGCGTAAGTAATTGCATAAATGGCATCCAATAATCATCAGCATTGCTGCTACACGCACTATTGTGATCGTGTTATCCCTTACTCCACCCCTGCAATTCTGACGCTTTGACATCACCAATTCACTCATACCATGTTCCTCATTTTGCCGTCAAGTATCCACTGCCTGCATGCCGGACTATCTGAATCCCATTCAATCATTACGCTAAACGTTCACTTCTCTGTTGACAGCCTGTTTCTCACAGCACCATCACCAGCGTGCCGGCGGTGATGAGCGCCGCGCCGATGAGCGACTTGGTCGTGAACGGCTCGTGCAGAAAGATGAACGCCAGCGCCAGCGTGATGACGACGCTGAGCTTGTCGATCGGCACGACCTTCGACGCCTCGCCCAGCTGCAGCGCGCGGTAATAGCACAGCCAGGACGCGCCCGTCGCCAGGCCGGACAGGATCAGGAACAGCCAGCTCTTGCGGCTGATCGACCCGATGCCATTCTGCACGTTCATGATGAACACCATGCCCCAGCTCATCGCCAGCACGACCACCGTGCGGATCGCCGTGGCGAGCGTGGAGTTTACGCCCTCAATGCCTACCTTAGCCAGGATGCTCGTCAGCGCGGCAAAGACCGCCGACAGCACCGCAAAAACTGCCCACATTGGTTTTTCCTCCATGATTTGGAATTTGAGCCTATTATAGCACACAACGGCAAGCCCCACACCTGCTTTCTGCATGGTTCAATGGCGATTTGTGCACAATATCCGCAAACCGTTTGCGGAGGGCTGGCCATGGAGATCGCGCTGTTCTTTTCCGCTTGGCTGGCTTTCTCGCTCTCCCCCGCGCTCGCACCCCTGGCGCTGCGGGGCGGTCTGGCCGCCTGCCTGCGCTTCTCCCCGCGCGCCGCGCTCGCGCTGTCCAGCGTCGCCGCGCTTTGGGGC
>JAGBDL010000144.1 GCA_017937505.1 Clostridia bacterium
CACGCGCGTGCGCTGCGCGGTGACGACCCGGCCGGACGTGCCGCGCGCGATGGACGCGGACGAGCTGGCGCAGGCGTTTGCGCAGCACGGGCTGAAAACGACCGCCGTCCCCGAGCCCCGGGAAGCGCTGGCGCAGGCGCGGGCCATCGCCGGGCCGGAGGGCACGGTGCTGGTCGCCGGCTCGCTGTACCTGATCGGCGCTATCCGCACGCTGCTGCGGCAGGAAAAGGAGTTTGCTGATGTCATATGATTCCAAGGCCGAGCAGATCGGCAGCCAGATGCAGGCCCAGGAGGGCGAGACCTTCCGGCACCTGAGCGTGATGCTTGAAGAGACCGTCGATATGCTTTGCGTCCGCGAGGGCGGCGTGTATGTGGACGGCACGCTGGGAGGCGGCGGCCACAGCGCGGAGATCCTGCGCAGGCTGAACGGTACAGGCCATCTCTACGGCATCGACCGCGACAACGACGCGCTCGCCGCAGCGACGGCGCGCCTGGGCGGCGCGGGCAACTTCACCGCGATCAAGGGCAACTTCCACGATGTGAAGGCGCTGCTGAGGGCGCAGGGCGTGGAGCAGATCGACGGCATGATGATCGACCTGGGCGTATCGAGCTATCAGCTGGATACCGCGGAGCGCGGCTTCTCCTATCACGCCGACGCGCCGCTGGACATGCGCATGGATCAGGATCAGCGCCTGACGGCGCGGGAGATCGTCAACACCTGGCCCAAGGACGAGCTGGTGCGCATCCTGCGCGACTATGCGGAGGAGAAGTGGGCCGTGCGCATCGCGGACATCATCCTGGAGCACAGGACGCAAAAGCCGCTGGAGACGACCGCCGACCTGGTGGCCTGCGTGGACGCGGCGATCCCGAAAAAGATCCGCATGCAGGACAGCGGCCACAGCGCGCGCAGAACCTTCCAGGCGCTGCGCATCGCGGTGAACGACGAGCTGGAGCCGCTGCGTGCGGCGCTGGAGGACATGACCGATCTGCTCAGCCCCGGCGGGCGTCTGGCCGTGCTCACGTTCCACTCGCTCGAGGACCGCATCGTCAAGCAGACCTTCCGCCGCCTGGCCAATCCCTGCACCTGCCCGCCGAGGATTCCGGTGTGCATCTGCGGCAAGAAGCCGGTGGTCAGGGTGCTGGGCGGGGGCGGCGTGAAGCCGAGTGCGGAGGAAATCGCGGTGAACGCCAGAAGCCGCAGCGCCATGCTGAGAGGATGTGAAAAGCTGTGAGAAGAAAGGATCGGGAAATCACCGATTTGGAGAAGATCGTCGGGATCATGCAGGCCTGCCAGACGGTCTCCGTGGCCTTTGGCGGCGGCGCGCCGTACGTCATCCCCATGAGCTACGGCTTTGCGCAGTCAGGCGGTCGCTTTACGCTGTACATGCACGGCGCGGGCGAGGGCGAAAAGATCAGGCGCATCCAGGCCGATCCGCGCGCGGCGTTTGCCATGTTCACGGGCAACGCGGTCTATGGCAGCGGCGACGCGGCGTGCAGCTATTCCACGTCGTTTGACAGCGTGTGCGGCAGCGGCACGATCCGCATTCTGGAGGACGAGGCCCAGAAGCGTGCAGGTCTTGCCGCGATCATGGCGCACTACGCGCCGGAGAGAAACTTTGAATTCGACGAGAAGATGCTGCGCGCGACCTGCGTGATGGCGCTCGACGTCGAAGCGATTTCCGGCAAGCACCACGACTGAAGAACGGAGAAAACCATGGCAAAGCTCTACGTCGTTGCCACGCCGATCGGCAACCTAAGCGACATGACCCCGCGCGCGATCGAGACGCTCAAAAGCGCCGACCTGATCGCGGCGGAGGACACGCGCGTCACCCGCGCGCTGCTCAACCATTTCGGCATCGATACGCCCTGCATCTCCAACCACCAGCACAACGAGGAGCAGCGCGCAACGTCGCTGCCCCAGCGGATGCTCGACGAGGATTTGACCGTCGCCGTCGTGACCGACGCGGGCACGCCCTGCATCAGCGACCCGGGCAGCGTGCTCGTGCGCGAGGCGGCGGCGCTGGGCATCGAGGTGCTCGCCGTGCCCGGGCCGACGGCCATGGCCAGCGCCCTCAGCGTGAGTGGCTTTGACACGCGCGAGTTTGCGTTCTACGGCTTTCTGCCCCGGCAGAAGAAGGAGCTGCGTGAAAAGCTGCTGTCCATGAAGCGCAGCGGCACGCCCATCGGCGTGGTGCACGAGAGCCCGCACAGGGTGATCGAGCTCGTGCGCACGATCAGCGAGACGCTGCCGGGCTGCCGGATTTCCGCCAGCTGCGATCTGACCAAGCTGCACGAAAAGACCATCCGCGGCACGGCGGAGGAGGTGCTGGCGCTGCTTGAAGCCAACGACAAGGCCGAAAAGGGCGAATACTGCCTGGTGCTCGACATGAGCGGCGTGGCGCTGGAGGCGCAGGAGGAGAAGAGCGCCGCCAGCCTGGAGGCGCAGCTGTTTGAGGAGATGCTGAGCGGCTTTGACCTGCGGCAGGCCGCCCTGACGCTGACCGAGCGCGGCCATAAGCGCAACGACGTGTACCGGGCGCGCACGAACGTGCAGCGGTTCCTCGACGACCTGATGAGCGACTATACCTTTGAAGAGGAGGACGATTCCGATGAATGAGACGATCCGGCTGCTTATGGAGCGCAAGAGCGTGCGCCAGTTTGTGCAGGAGCCGATGCCGCGCGAGGACGTGGAGACGATCCTGAATGCTGCCGTGCAGGCGCCCAGCGCGGGCAACATGACGCTGTGGACGATCATCAACGTGACCGACCCTGAGAAGAAGCTGGCGCTCTCCAAATCCTGCGATAACCAGCCGTTCATCGCGACCGCGCCGCTGGTGCTCGTGTTCTGCGCAGACTACCGCCGCTGGTTTGAGGTGTTCAAAACGCTCGACCTGGGCGAGGCGCTGCGCACGCCGGGCGAGGGCGACTTCATGCTGGCCATGACCGATACGATCATCGCCGCGCATGCGACCGTCGTCGCCGCCGACGCGCTGGGCTACGGCTCCTGCTACATTGGCGACATCATCGAGAACTGCGACACCCAGCGCGAGATCCTCGGCCTGCCGGAATACGTCAAGCCCGTGTGCATGGCCGTGTACGGCAAGCCGACGCCGTTCCAGGTTGAGCGAAAGAAGCCGCCGCGCTTTGCGATCTCCGACGTCGTGCACGAGAACAGCTACCGCCTGCAGGACGCCCCGGAGATGATCGATATGATCAGCAGGCGTCAGGGGCTTGAGGGCGAGGCACTTGAACGCCACCTGATCGCGTTTGCCAAGCGCAAGTGGAACTGCGATTTCAGCCGCGAGATGACGCGCTCCGCCGCGCAGATGATCCGCGAGTGGTGCGAGGGAAAATAACCGGCACGCTGCCGACAAGGCGATGCAGACCCCACCGCTTCGTTCCTGGGCTTTGCAGAAAGATGACCATCATAAAAAGCCCCGCGTCTTGACGCGAGGCGGATTGTGCTGTAAAATGTAGTCAAGAGGAGTGAGACCTCTTCCGGTTTATGCCCCGCTGATGCAGGGATAAAACGCCGTAAAGACCTTCAGCCGCCGTTGTAGTTGCAGCTACACGGCGGCTTCGTCTTTACATTCCCTTGCCGAGCATGTAAAACGCGATCAGAAGAGAAACCAGCGAAAACACCCAGCCGGTGAGGCTGATGAAGTCGTTGTCTTTCATATGATCACCCTCTTTCGTAATGGAAAGCAGGGCAGCCACCGTGCAAGTCCTCTTGACTACATGGACAGCATATCATATTTGAGGCGAACGCGCAAGAAAAAAGCCCGGAAAGAATGTAAAACACCCTTGACATTCTTCCGGGCTTATGCTATCCTATGGATGTAAAGCAAGCTTGACTTTTGAAGGATCGGAGGGTTCCGCATGAAGAACAGGCTGGAGGCGCTGAGGCGTGAGAAGGGCGTCAGGCAGGAGGATCTGGCCCAGGCGCTGAACGTGTCGCGCCAGACGATCATCTCGCTGGAGAAGGGAAAGTACAACCCGTCTCTGGCGCTGGCGTTCAGGCTGGCGCGGTACTTCGCGCTGCCGATTGAAGAAATCTTTGACGACTCGGACGAACGGGTTTGAGAAAGGACGATGGAATATGAAGTGCAGAGCGATGCAGAATTCCTGGCTCAAGGCCATGCTGGCGGTGGGCTTTGTGCTGCTGGCGGGCGGACTGATCTGGGCTTACAGCGTGGGCGCGGGGGAAGGTCTGCCGATGCGCATGGCGGGCTTCCTGTGCGGACTGGGCGTCGCGCTGGCCGCGATCGGCGGCGGCTGTCTGCTGCTGAACCGGATCAGAGGCGAGCGGCGCACCAAGGAACAAACGCTGCATATGGAGGACGAGCGCGGGCTGACGGTCGCCTACAAGGCGCAGAACGCGGCGGCGATTGCCGCGGTGCTGGCGATTGTCGCGATGACGGTCACGGCGCTCGTGCGCGGCGACAGCCTCTATATGATGATGGGCTCGGCGGCGTGCTGCCTCGTGGCGCTGGTCAAGATCGTCGCATGGTATGCGTATGACAAAATGATGTGACCGGCCCACAGAAAAATGAAGGACGGAGGCTTTGCCCGGGGCATCTGCCGGACGGGCGAGCGGCGAAAGGAAGAGGAAAGATGAAGAAGGACAGGAGATTCATCGCCAGCATCTGCTGGATTGTGATCGGCGCCGTGCTGATGGGCGTGAGCTACGCCGGTCTGGTGGACGAATACTGGAGCGCCATGGGCACCGCATTGTTTGTCATCGGTGTGATTCAGATCATCCGCTGGATTCGCTACTGGACGAACGACGCATACAAGGCGCAGGTGGACGTGGAGGCGCACGACGAGCGCAACCGGTTCATCTCCGGCCGGGCGTGGGCGTGGGCCGGCTACCTGTATGTGCTCCTGGGCGCGGCGGCGACCGTTGTATTCAGAATTGCGGGAAACGAAGAGCTTTCCGTGATGGCCGGCATGAGCGTCTGCATCCTCATGGTGCTCTACTGGCTCAGCTGGATGCTGCTGCGCAGAAAGTATTGACGCACCGAATCCCCCTCCTTGATGGAGGGGGCTTTTTGCGTTATAATCATCATAGAGATCAGATTGGACGAAGCGCAGCGGGAGGGAAACTGATGGTTGAAATCATTCGGGAAGCACAGTTTGAGCAGATGATGCAGACGGTCGTGGAGCCGGGCCTTGCGGCCATGCGGGAGGAGATCGACATGCCGCTTTCAACCGGCGGCACGATGCACGCTGAGGTCTACAACCGGCTGGACGCGCAGCGCGCGGTGGTGATTCTGCACGGCTACACCGAAAGCGCGGAGAAGTTCCGCGAGCTGGCGTGGTATTTCGTGCAGAGCGGGTACAGCGTCTTTGCGATGGATCACCGCGGGCACGGGCGTTCCGTGCGGGAGGTGGAGGACACGTCCATCACACATGTGGACCGGTTCAGCGATTACCTGCGGGATCTGGGCGAGTTCATGGAAAATGTCGTGAAGCCCCGCATGGGCGGCGCAAGGCTCTGCCTGTACGCGCATTCCATGGGCGGCGCGCTGGGCACGTTTGCGCTGATCGAGCATCCCGAGTGGTTTGCGCGCGCTGTGCTCAACGCGCCGATGATCGCGCCGGTGACCAAGCCCCTGCCGCGCCGCGTGGCCAAATGGATGGGCAGCGCGTTCTGCCTGCTGGGCAAGGGAAAGGAGCGCGCGTTCGTCGGCAAGCCGTTCGATCCGGAGAGCGAGAAATTCACCACCTCGCACATGACCAGCCAGGCGCGCTACGACTATTACCAGAAGAAGCGCTGCGCGCGCACGGAGCTGCAGAACTGCAGCCCGACGTACAGTTGGGTGCGCGAGGCCGCGGGTGTGACGGAGCCGCTGCTGGCGCGCGCCGGGGAAATCCGCGTGCCGGTGATGCTCTGCCAGGCGGTGCAGGACAGCATCGTGCGCCTGAAGGAGCAGGACGAGTTCATCCGCCGGGTGCCGCAGGGCAGGCTGGTCAGGTTTGACGCGAAGCACGAGATCTACAGCTCGCGCGACGAGGTGCTGATCGAGTATGTGAACAGCGTGATTGACTTCCTGAACGAAGCGTGAGGAGCCTGTATGCAGAAGATCCGATATGCCGTGGCGGGCAATGGCTGGCGCGCGATGTTCTATGTGCGCGCTGCAAGGAACCTGCCGGAGCACTTTGAGCTGACCGGCGTGCTCTGCCATACGCGGGAGAAGGCCGAGGCGTTTGAACGGGAGCAGGGCGTGCGCGCGTTCTGGTCGCTGGACGCGCTGCTGGAAACGAAGCCGGGCTTCGTCGTGACCTGCGTGACCAAGAGGGCGCTGGCCGGGATGACGATGGAATGCCTTGCGCGGGGCGTGCCCGTGCTCAGCGAGACGCCGCTGGCGACTGACATGCAGACGCTGGAGGCGCTGCGGCAGACGCATGAGAGAACCGGCACGCCGCTGGAGATGGCGGAGCAGTACTTCCTGTACCCCAGCCATCAGGCGCGGCACGCGCTGGTGGAGGCGGGGCTGCTGGGACAGGTGCACAGCGTATGGCTGAGCATGATGCACGACTACCACGGCATCAGCATGCTGCGGGCGTATCTGGGCGAGGAGACTGGCCCGGTGACGATCCGCGCGCGCAGGCTGAACACGCCCATCGTGCACACCGGCGCGCGGCCCGGCTATGTCGCGGGCGGCGGAATCGAGAACGAGAGCCGCGTGCTGGCGCAGCTGGACTTCGGCGACGGGCGCGTGGGCCTGTACGACTTTGCGGGCAGCCAGTACCACAGCGCGATCCGCAGCAGCCACCTGCGGATTCTGGGCACGCGCGGCGAAATCTTCGACGACGAGGTTCGCTGGGTGCAAGAGGACGGCCGGCCCGCCCGAGCTTCGCTTGTTTATCACAGGGACGGGATCACCGGCACGATCCGCGCGATCGACTTTGACGGACGGCGGGTGTACGAGAATCCCTTCCGCTGGGACGTCGCGATGACGGAGGACGACATCGCGGTGTGCACCGTGCTCATGCGCATGGGCCGCGCGCTTGCCGGCGGAGAAAAGCACTACCCCTACGCCTTCCGCGACAGCCTTCTGGCCATCGAGATGGCCAGGCTCGCGGACGCGGACGGCGGGGAGACGGTGGACGCGCTTGGCTGGCATTGACGAAAAGACCTTCCCGATGGCGGGAAGGCATTTTTCGTATGCGCTCATTTCGCTGTCCAGCCTGGAATGCGCACTCGAAGCGAAGAAGGGGTCTGGGGACTGGTCCCCAGACTAGGGGTTTGGGGGATGAAATCCCCCATCGTTCCCCTATCGCGAAGCGATGAAGAAAAAGCAGTCAGGGAGCGAAGCGTTACCTGACGGTCGGTGAACACACAGCTCGGTTCTATTTGAGAACAGCATCATGCCTGAACGCTTTCAAACGCCTCCCTCGGCGTTTTGAGACCGAAGAGCACGTCGATCAGCCCGTCGCCGAAGCGGTCGATCATCAGGAAGGGCAGCATCACCGCCAGGCGTGCGCCCGTGGGCTCGACCTCGCCCGTGCCGACATGGACGTACGTCTTGAAGCGAATCTCGCCGTCAGCCATGTTCAGCTCGAAGTTGCCGTTGCGCATGCCCCAGTTCACGCGGGTGAGGTATTCCGCGACGGCCAGACGGTGATCCACGTCCGCGGTCAGCGGCAGGGTGGTCAGCGTGGAAAAGCTGTCCTGGCGCACCAGGACGATCATCTGCGCGCTCTGCAGGCGGCAGCGCAGCTTCATGCGGATGACGAAGACGCCGTGCTGCGCGCGCTCCTCAAAGGACGCCTGGATGCCCGACGCTTCAAAGAGCGCGGCAAGCGCGTCTGAAATTGCGGTGGAATAGGCCATGTTTTCCCTCCGGGGCAGAATGTCACAGCCAGTATACGCGCTTTCGGGGATTCTGTCAACGCGCGCCAAAGGACAGAAGGAATGCTGAATACGGCTTTGACCGAGGTGAAACATGCAAAAATAATGAAATTCCATCGAGATTCAAAAGAATATGGATAATTTTGCGGAAAATACTTGCAAAAACGACGTTTATCCCCTATAATGGGCAATACGCCGGCATGACGCCGGAAGATTCTGAGAAATGAAATCGTTAATCGATGATGATGAAGGAGGACGTTTCCATGTCTTACGTTGACGAGGTCTATGACCGTGTTGTCCGCGAGAATCCCAGCCAGCCGGAGTTCCATCAGGCCGTGCGCGAGGTGCTCGATTCCCTGCGCGTGGTGATCGAGCGCAACGAGGAGAAGTACCGCCGCGAGGCGCTGCTCGAGCGCATCACCATGCCCGAGCGTCAGCTGCTCTTCCGCGTGCCGTGGGTGGATGACAAGGGCCAGGTGCAGGTGAACAACGCGTTCCGCGTGCAGTTCAACAGCGCCATCGGCCCGTACAAGGGCGGCCTGCGCCTGCATCCGAGCGTCAACCTGGGCATCATCAAGTTCCTGGGCTTTGAGCAGATCTTCAAGAACTCCCTGACCGGCCTGCCCATCGGCGGCGGCAAGGGCGGCAGCGACTTTGACCCCAAGGGCAAGAGCGACCGCGAGGTCATGGCCTTCTGCCAGAGCTTCATGACCGAGCTGCACAAGTACATCGGCGCGGACGTGGACGTCCCGGCGGGCGACATCGGCACCGGCGCGCGCGAAATCGGCTACATGTACGGCCAGTACAAGCGCCTGACCGGCAAGTATGAGGGCGTGCTCACCGGCAAGGGCCTCTCCTACGGCGGCTCCCTGGCCCGCACGCAGGCGACCGGCTACGGCCTGCTGTACCTCACCGAGGAGATGCTCCGCTGCAACGGCCACGACATCGCGGGCAAGATCGTCGCGGTCTCCGGCGCGGGCAACGTGGCCATCTATGCCATCGAGAAGGCGCAGCAGCTGGGCGCGAAGGTCGTCACCGCGTCCGATTCCACCGGCTGGGTGTACGATCCGGACGGCATCGACGTGGCGCTGCTCAAGGAGATCAAGGAGGTCAAGCGCGCCCGTCTGACCGAGTATGCGGCGGCGCGCCCGAACTGCGAGTACCATGCGGGCCGCGGCGTGTTCACCGTGAAGTGCGACGTGGCGCTGCCGTGCGCGACCCAGAACGAGCTGCAGCTGGACGACGCGAAGGCGCTCGTGGCAAACGGCTGCATCGCCGTGGCCGAGGGCGCGAACATGCCCACCACCCTGGAGGCGACCGACTACCTGCGCGAGCACGGCGTGCTCTTTGCGCCGGGCAAGGCGGCCAACGCCGGCGGCGTGGCGACCAGCGCGCTGGAGATGAGCCAGAATTCCATGCGCCTGAGCTGGACGTTCGAGGAGGTTGACCAGAAGCTCAAGGGCATCATGGTGAACATCTTCCACAACATCGACAGCGCGGCGAAGGAATACGGCATGGCGGGCAACTACGTGGCCGGCGCGAACATCGCGGGCTTCCTCAAGGTGGCCGACGCCATGATGGCGCAGGGCGTGGTGTAATGAAAGACAAGGGGAGACAGCGCATTTTCGTGCCCTGTCTCCCCTTTATGCTTATTAAGACAAAACGGAAGTTGACAAACTGGCTCTGTATTTCGAGACTTTTTGTCAATTCAAAGCCTGATTATCGAAGAAAAAGGGAATCCTAATCCGAAAAATAAAAGGGAAATGCGCGAAAAATGTATTGACAATGATTTGGAATCGGATATATAATGGCAATACAATTTTTGACTGAAATCAATGCAACGGAGGACATGACTTATGAAGAAGATCGTTACGCTTGCTCTTGTGCTGATGATGGTGGCCATGACGGCCTGCGCCAGCGCGACTACCGTCGGCATCTGCCAGCTGGTTCAGCACGTCGCACTCGACCAGGCGACGCAGGGCTTCAAGGACGCGCTCTCTGAGAAGATGCCTGACGTGATCTTCGACGAGAAGAACGCTTCCGGCGACGCGGTGAACTGCGCGACCATCGCCAACACCTTCGTCTCCGACGGCGTCGACCTCATCATGTGCAACGCGACCCCGGCCCTGCAGGCGGCTGTCGCGGCGACCGGCGATATCCCGATCCTGGGCACCTCCGTCACCGAGTACGGCGTGGCGCTGGGCATCGACGGCTTCACCGGCGTGACCGGCATGAACGTCTCCGGCACCTCCGACCTGGCCCCGCTGGATCAGCAGGCCGCGATGGTCAAGGAGCTCTTCCCGGACGCCAAGAAGGTCGGCCTGCTGTACTGCTCCGCCGAGGCGAACTCCATCTACCAGGTGAAGGTCGTGGGCGAGGAACTGGCCAAGCTCGGCTATGAGACCGAGGAATTCGCCTTCACCGATTCCAACGACGTCGCGTCCGTCTCCGCGCTGGCCGCGCAGAACTGCGACGTGGTTTACATCCCGACCGACAATACCGCTGCTGCCTACACCGAGACCATCGCCAACGAGCTCATCCCCGCCAAGATCCCGGCCGTCGTCGGTGAGGAAGGCATCTGCAAGGGCTGCGGCGTCGCGACCCTGACCATCAGCTACTACGACATCGGCTACGCCACCGGCCTGATGGCCTACGAGATCCTCGCCAACGGTGCGGACGTCTCCGCGATGCCCATCGAGTACGCGCCGCAGTTCACCAAGAAGTACAACGCGGCGAACGCCGAGGCGCTGGGCCTGACGATTCCGGCGGACTACACCGCCATCGAGTAAGGCGCATTGACAAGCAAAATAAGCCAAGGAAGAGGGCAGCCTCTTTCTTGGCTTCGCTTTGTTCCGAACAGGAATTGTGAAACGCACCGTGCGGCGGGTACGGCCCGTCCGTCCTGACAAGGGCGTCAGAATAACCAACGAGGAGGAGCTTCTCCGTGGAGATTGTCAAGCTATTCAACGCCATGCCGGGCGCAGTCGCGCAGGGCATGATCTGGGGCCTGATGGCCATCGGCCTGTACATCACCTATCGCATCCTTGAGGTGTCCGACCTGACGGTGGACGGTTCCATCGCGACCGGCGGCGCTGTGGCGGCGATGCTCATCATCAACGGCTGGGATGTCTGGGCGGCGCTGCTGGCGGCGTTTGTCGTGGGCATGCTCGCGGGCCTGGTCACGGGCCTGTTCCACACGTTCTGCGGCATCCCGGCGATTCTCTCCGGTATCCTGACGCAGTTGGCGCTGTATTCCGTCAACCTGCGCATCATGGGCAACAAGGCCAACGTTGCGCTGAGCGTCAACAAGTACGGCCTGTTGGTCACCTCCCGCAATTCGCGCGTCCTCGGCCTGCAGAACCCGATCGTGATTCTGGTGCTGTTCACCGCCGCGCTGATTCTGGTGCTGTACTGGTTCTTCGGCACGGAGCTGGGCTGCTCACTGCGCGCGACCGGCGCCAACCGCGCTATGGCGCGCGCCCAGGGCATCAACACCAGCACCAACACCGTGCTGGGCCTGATGCTCTCCAATGGCATCGTCGCGCTGTCCGGCGCGCTGCTGGCGCAGTTCCAGGGCTTCGCGGACGTGGGCATGGGCCGCGGCGCGATCGTCATCGGCCTGGCCGCCGTCATCATCGGCGAGGTCGTCTTCGGCAAGATCTTCCGCAACTTCGGCCTCAAGCTGCTGGCGGTTGCCCTCGGCGCGATTCTGTACTACCTCGTCATCCAGGTCGTCCTCTGGCTGGGCCTGAACACCAACGACCTCAAGCTCCTCACGGCGCTGGTCGTGGCCGTGTTCCTGGCGACGCCGCACTGGCGCGCGAAGTACTTCAGCAAGAAGAAGGGGGGCGCCTGAGATGCTCAAGATCAATCACATCGCCAAGACGTTCAATCCCGGCACGATTACCGAGAAGACCGCGCTGGTCGACGTGCAGCTGCACCTGCTGCCCGGCGATTTCACCACCGTGATCGGCGGCAACGGCGCGGGCAAATCCACGATGCTCAACGCGGTGGCCGGCGTGTTCCCGGTGGACAAGGGCACCATCGAGATCGGCGGCGTGGACGTGACGAACCTGCCGGAGTTCAAGCGCGCGCAGTACCTGGGCCGCGTGTTCCAGGATCCGATGACCGGCACCGCCGCGACGATGAACATCGAGGAGAATATGGCGCTGGCCATGCGCCGCGGCCAGCATCGAGGCCTCAAGTGGGGCATCAGCAACATGGAGCGCGAGATGTACCGCGAGCAGCTGCGCAAGCTGGATCTGGGCCTTGAGGATCGCATGGCCAGCAAGGTCGGCCTGCTCTCCGGCGGCCAGCGCCAGGCGCTGACGCTGCTGATGGCGACGCTGCGCACGCCCAAGCTGCTGCTGCTGGACGAGCACACCGCTGCGCTTGACCCGAAGACCGCCGCGAAGGTGCTCGAGCTGAGCGACAAGATCATCCGCGAGCAGAAGCTGACGGCGCTGATGATCACCCACAACATGCAGGACGCGATCGATTACGGCAACCGCCTCATCATGATGCACGAGGGCCGGGTCGTCGTCGACGTGGCGGGCGAGGAAAAGAAGAAGCTCACCCGCGCCGACCTGATGGGCCTGTTTGAGAAGGCCGCAGGCCAGCAGCTCAACAGCGACAAGCTGCTGCTGTCTTGAGCGGGCCGTGCCCGCTCCCGTCGCCGAACGGCTTCGCAGAGCGAAGTCATTTGGTGATCGCTGCACGATTCCTTGTGCAATTTCCGATTGAATCAAAGAGGCTGACTCCATTCCGTGCGGAGCCAGCCTCTTTACGTTTATTACTCATATCAATTTGCATCTGAATCCTTGCTTTGCAAATCAAATCCGTTTCAATCTAATTTGGGATGCGTTGGGCTGCCGCCCAAACCTGCCTGAGGGACGCAGTCCCTCAGACTCCCTTTCTTCGCTTCGCGCATATGAAAGCGACATATCCAATCACTTCATCAGTGCGTCTGCTTATTGCGGTATTCCTTTGGGCGGACGCCTGTGTACCTGGCGAACGTCTGGGAAAAATACCGGATATCCGAATAGCCCACCCGCTGGCTGATCTCGTAGATCATCATGTCGGTCTGCAGCAGCATGCGCTTGGCCTCCGTCATGCGCACGCGCGTGAGATAGTCCTTGTACTTCACGCCGAATTTCTGGTGGAAGAACGAGGAGAAGTAATTGGCGTTCATGGCGAACACCTCGCTCATGTGCTCGAGCGTCAGATCCTCGCCGTAGTGCTGGACGATGTATTCGCGGATCCTGTCGGTGACGGAATCCTCGGTATCCAGCGGCTTTCTGGGCAGGTTCAGCTGCGCGACGCACGCCTGATACGCCATGGGAATGTCCTGCGTGTGGTCAAGCGGATCGTGAATCACATAGTCAAACGGGCGGGACAGGCTTTCCTCGATGGCGTGCGCGCACTGCTCGCACAGGCGCTGCGCGCGCAGGGCGCAGCGCTCTTCGTCCGTCTCGTAGATGACGGCGCACAGATAGTCGTTCTTGGGAAAGGCGACGCAGCCCTGCTCCTGGAAGAACGCCTCGCCCTTGCTGATGGCGGAAAAGTGCATCAGGCCGCTGGAGAGCTTGCTGCGGTCGCTGCCCAAAAGAAGGTGAAAGCACGCGAAGCTGAAGGCCCTGTTCTGCGCGGGGAGCGTGGGGAAGGCCGCCTCGGCCTGTCGGGGCTCCGTCTGCAGCGCGCGGATGTGGCTTTGCAGGCGTTCCTGTTCCGCGTGGACGCGATGGCTTTCGGCGATCTGCGTCAGCTCGCGGGAAAGCGCCTGCGCGTCAACAGGCTTGAGCAGGTAGCATTTGGCGCCGAGCGAGAGCGCCTCCTGCGCGTATTCAAAGCGCCGGTAGCCGCTGATGAAGATGACGCTGGCGTGAATGTGCTCGTCGCGGATCAGGCGCAGCAGCTCAAGCCCCGTCAGGCCCGGCATGGCGATATCGCTGATCATCGCGTCGGGCCGCTCGTGGCGAAGCAGCGCCAGCGCATCGGTGCTGTTGTTCGCAGAAAGGACAGTGTCATAGCCCAGCGCCCTGTAATCGAGCAGCTTGAGCAGGCCGCGCACGATGACGGGCTCGTCATCCACGATCAGGAGCTTCATGCTTTACCTCCCTGGTTCTGTACGGCAGACGCATGACGACGGCGGTGCCGACGCCGGTCTGGCTTTCAATCTCAAGCCCATACGGCTCCCCGCAGGCCAGACGGATGCGGTCGTGCACGTTCTTTGTGCCGATGGAGCGCAGGCCGTCTTCCTTGGGCTCGGGCAGCTCCCGGCTGTTAAGCTGGCTGCGGAGCCGGGCAAGCTGCTCTTCGTCCATGCCGCATCCGTTGTCCATCACGGTGATGATCAGCGTTCCGGCACAGCCCTGCACGTCGATGCTCAGCTGGCCGCCGCCGACGGGGCGCAGGCCGTGCTGCACGGCGTTTTCGACGATGGGCTGCAGGGTCATCTTCAGGATCTCGCACTGTGCGTACCGGGCGGGGAAATTCACCTTCAGATCGATCTGCCCGTAGCGCGCCTTGACCAGGTCGATGTATTCGCTGACCATCTGCAGCTCCGTGCTCAGCAGCACATGCTCGTGCCGCTCGCCGATGACGTACTGCAGCTGATGCACGAGCGCCAGCGCCATGCTCGCCGTCTCCATATCCTGATGCTCGACGGCGCTCATACGGATGACCTCGAGCGTATTGTAGAGGAAGTGCGGGTGAATCTGCATCTTGAGCGCGTCCAGCTCTGCCTCCTTCTGCCGGATGGAGGCGAGATAGCTGCGCTGAATGTGCGTGTCCAGGTCGCAGACCATCTGATTGAAGCCACGGGAGAGATCGCTCAGCTCGTCGTTGCCGTGAACGGAGACGCGCGCGTAGAGATCGCCCTCCTGCACCCGATTCATCTGCTTGAGCATCTGCTTGACCGGCCGGGAAATGTGCTGCGAGGAGAGCACGGTTGCCAGAATCATGACGCACAGCGCGACGAGCATGAGCACGACCAGGCTGTCGCGCAGACGGCGCACGTCCCGCATCAGCAGATCGCGGTCCAGGTGATAGCAGATGGTGAAGCCGACGGAGGGCATATCCTCTGTCAGAATGCTGATGCTGGGCTGCACCGGCAGAACGTGCTTTTGCCCGATCATGGAGGCATCCGGCGCATAGATGATGGTGTCCTCCGCATTGGTGACAAACAGCTCGCAGCTCTGCGCCCAGTCATACGCGCTGAAGGCATCATCAAAAAGGCTGTAATGGATGTCCAGCACCATAAGGCCCAGGATGACCTCCCGATAGGGCAGCGCGCTGAGCGCGAGCAGCGGGCGGCAGAGAGAGATGACGGTCTCGCTGCTGCGGAAGAAGTAATCCTCCCGGTGCGGCTCGGAGACGGTCAGCCGCCGGGGATGCGAAATCGCCTCCTCATAAAAGTCCAGATCGGTGTAGTGCCAGTCATAGCGCAGGCTCTTGGTGGCCGGCTTGCCGCTGGCGTAGACCTGGTCGTTGAGAAGGTCGATGAACATGACGTTATGCAGGGAGCGGTTGTTGTCCAGCACCGTGGATACATAGTCCTTCATGAAGGGTGTAGTGTTTTTTCCGTCCCGGAGGATATCCTCCAGGTTTTTCATCGCGCCATATTCGTTGGTGCTGTACACATACATCTTCTCCGTGACGGAGGCAAGCGCGTCCATTTGGGAATCGAGGTTGCTGCCCGCCAGATGGATCATCTGAGTGATGCGTTCCTGCGCTTCCTGTTCCATCGCGTCCGAAACGCGGGAGAGCGTGATCGTGGAGATCGTCAGGAAGGGAACGACGGCGGCAAAGAAGAAGATGAGCAGAAAGCGAAAGGAAAGGGTTCTGGGTGAAAATTGTCTGAAATGCTGCATGCGTTCCGCCTCCTCCATATGAATGAGACTCAAACTCCATGAGAAAATCAACTGCAATTTCGACGCAATCGCCAAAAGCTGAAGTTTTTCGCACAATCTTCAAAGGTTTGTCGCTCACAGCCTGTGAAAAAACCGACGTATAATGAACATAGCAAAACCGGCAAGGCCGGAACAAAAACACAAGGAGGAAACCCATATGAAGCGCATGATCGCTCTGCTGACCGCCCTGCTGCTGCTCGCCGCCATTCCCGCGATGGCCGAGGAGCAGGTTCTGCCCAGCGACGACGTGACCCTGACCTTCTTCGCCGGCAATGGCGACGTGAAGTTCAACGAGGTCGTTGAAACCCTGATTGCCGGGTTTGAAGAGGAGTATCCGATGATCGATGTGGTGAACGTCACGCCGACCTCTTCTTCCTTCTCCGAGGGCCTCAAGAGCCTGGACGCCGTCGGCGAGTTCCCGGATATCATGGAGGCCCGCGACGTGCCGATGTGGGCCCGCGCCGGCAAGATCGCTGAGGTGGATCCTGAGCTGCTCCAGCTGGTGAACAATGCGCCGAATTACAACGGCAAGTACTACTGCGTGCCGACCAAGTCCGACGCGCCGCTGGGCTTCTTCTACAACAAGGCCTACTTCACCGAGAAGGGCTTTGAGGAGCCGAAGACGTATCAGGAGTTTATCGACCTGTGCGAAGCCATCAAGGCCGACGGAAAGATGGCTCCGATCGTGGTTGGTGCCGCCGACATCTGGCACATGGGCTTCTCCTGGATGACCTGGTACATCAACTACGTCACCCACACGGATCCGGATTTCATCACGCATCTGTACACCGGCGAGGCGAAGTGGACCGACGAGTATGTGGTCGAGTGCTTCACCAAGTATGCCGACATCTATAAGAAGGGCTACGTGGAGGAAGGCTTCATGTCCACCTCCGACAGCCAGATCGCTTCCTTCCTGGTCACCGGCAAGGCCGCGATGTTCATCTCCGGCGCGCACATGGTCGCCAACATCAAGGATGCGGATCCGAGCTTCGAGTTTGGCTGGTTCCCGCTCTACAACAAAAACGGCGAGCTCAATACCTGGGGCGGCCCGAGCCTGAACGGCTGGATGTATTCCGTGGACTGCCAGGCTGACGAGGACAAGAACATCGCTGCCAAGCTGTGGATCGAGTTCTGCCTGCGCGAGGACAACTACAGCAACTACCTGACCACCATGTCCTTCCTGCCGGTCAACGACATTCAGCTTGACTTCGGCGAGCACGTCAACGACATGATCAGCGTGCAGAAGGCGGCCGATTCCGTCGAGGTGGGCTGGAACTCCCAGTGGGGCGCCAAGGAGATCCCGACCGCGTTCCGCAACTTCGCCTATAAGATCGCGCAGGAGTGGGCGACCGGCACCAAGACCATCGAGCAGGGCCTGCAGGAAATGCAGACCGAGTGGGATGTGGAAAGCCAGACGTTCAATCCCGTCACCGGCGTGGGGATTGTGACCGAGTAATTCCCTGACCTCGCAGCCCGCGGCAGCAAAGCGCAGCCTTGCGCATGCGCCGCGGGCCTTTTGAATCAAAAGGAGGGAAATCATGCAGTCTGACAAGAAGAAAACAGGAAGCTGGCAGCACGCCGTCCGGCTGGCGCTGTCGATGCTGCTGGTCATGTGCTTTTTGATGCCGATGTTCACCATCGGCGCATGGAAAAATGTAACCCTGAAAAACGGCCTGAAAGGCAACGGCATCACGATGCTCTCCGCCGCGCAGACCATCGATACGCAGCTTTCCTCGATCGTGCGCAAGGCGAAGCTTAATGAGGGCCTGACCTCGCCCGTGGCGGACGCGGGCGCCCGGCTCCGCGTGACGGGTTTTGCGACGATGGCTGGCCTGATCGCCTCTGCCGTCATGTTCCTGATGTGCTTTGCGGAGACGCTGGGCGTGAATTTCGCCAGGAAGCGCAAGATGCTCTTCCCGATTCTGGCGGCTGTCGTCGTGGTGCTGATGGCGCTGGGCATGTGGAACTTCATGTCCTTTGCGCAGACCATCCGGGACGCGGCGGCGGTGACGGACGAGGCGTTCGCCAAGATCACGAATAAGCTCTACCAGGGCGACGCGGTGCCGGAGATGAAGATCAGCGTCTGGGCGGTTCTGGGCATCCTCGGCATGCTCGCGATGGCGGCGCTGCAGCTGCTGCCGGAGAAGAAGGGCGCGATGAGCAAGAGCCTGCTGTGGTTTGTGCTGCCCGCGCTGACGATGTATTCCTGCTTTGTCATCTTCCCGGCGCTCTCCAGCGTCTACCTCGGCTTCACCTCCTACGACGGCATCACCGAGGCGTCCATGCGCTTTATCGGGCTGGACAACTACAAGAATATCTTCGCCTCTGCCCGCTTCCACTCGGCGACGTTCAACACCATCTGCATCGCCGCCGTATTTACGGTGTTCGTCAATGTGATCGCGCTGATGCTGGCCGTCGCCGTGGATAAGGTGCGCTGGGGCAAGAACATCTTCCGCTCGGCGTTCTATCTGCCGGTACTCATCTCGGGCATCATCGCCGGCTTTATCTGGCGCATCATGTTCAATTACTCCTTCGGCGTGGTCAACTTCGTGTTCAACATGTTGGGCATGGAATCCGTGAAGTTCATCGACACCATGCCCAACGCGCTGCTGTCCATCATCTTCGTGCTGCTGTGGAAGAACGCCGGATACTACATGGTCATCTACCTGGCGGCGCTCCAGAGCATTTCCCCCGACCTGCTGGAGGCGGCCAGCATTGACGGCGCGAACAGCCGGCAGACCTTCTTCCACGTGACCCTGCCGATGCTCGCCGGCTCGTTTACCATCAACCTCACGCTGGCGCTGATCAACGGCCTGAAGGTCTACGATGAGATTGCCATTTTGACGGACGGCGGTCCTGGCTTCTCCACGGAGACGATCACCTACATGATCTACAAGGTCGCCTTCGGCGAGATGCGTCAGGGCTACGGCACGGCGATGGCGGTCATCCTGTTCTTTATCATTCTGGTGCTGGGCGGCGTCCAGTCCACCATGCTGCGCAAGAGGGAGGTGCAGGTGTAATGAAGACGGTCAAGTACAAGCAGGACAAGGTGCGTCCCAGCCATGTGTTGCTGTTCATTGTGCTGTGCCTGTCCGGCGCCCTGTTCCTTTCCCCGATGCTCATCAGCGTCATGTCCGCGTTCAAGACGAACGGCGAGATCCTGAAGGATCCGATTGCGTTCCCCTCCAGCCTGTATACCGGCGGCTTTGAATATCTGTTTGCCAAGACCGACTTCCCCAAGGCGTTCTTCAACAGCCTGTTCCTGACGATTGTGTCTGAGCTGATGATCATCCTGGTCATCCCCATGGGCGCGTACGGCATTGCGCGCACGAAGTCGAAGCTCTCCGGCGCGATCTACACGTTTTTCCTCACGGGTATGATGATCCCGTTCCAGTCCTACATGGTCGCGCTGTTCCGGCAGCTGAACACCATCGGCGTGTTCGGCACGCTCTACGGCCCGATCGTCATCTACATCGCGGGCGCGTGCGGCTTCGGTACGCTGCTGTTCACCTCGTTCGTCTCCGGCATCCCGGTGGAGATCGAGGAGGCGGCGCAGATTGACGGCTGCTCCTCCCTGCGCACGTTCTGGCAGATCGTCTTCCCGCTGCTCAAGCCGTGCACGGCCTCCATGGTCATCCTCAACGGCCTGGGCATCTGGAACGACTACCTCATGCCGTCCCTCGTGCTGCCCTCCACCGGCGCGAAGACGATCAACGTGGAGATCTACCGCTTCGCGGGCGAGCTGTCCAGCCGCTGGGATATCGTCTTCTCCGGCGTGGTCTGCGGCATCGTGCCGATCCTGATCGTCTTCTTCTGCCTGCAGGGCTACTTCGTCAAGGGCATTACGGCCGGCGCTGCGAAAGGATGATGCCGCTTATGACGTTTGAACAGATGCGCCTTTCCTGCGCGGACTTTACGCAGGAAATGAGCGAAAAGCTCAAGGCCAAGATGCCGGCCGCGCTTCGCAAGGCGCAGGGGCTTGACTTCATCCCGTACACGGTGAAGGACGGCGCGTGGCAGCCGGGTCCGTTTGACGGCATCTGCTGGTGGACCAACGGCTTCTGGCCGGGCGAGATGTGGGCGATGTACCGCATGACGGGCGAGGAGATGTACAGGGCCGAGGCCATCCATGCCGAGGAGATGCTCGACGACGCATTCCGCGACTACGACCATCTGCATCACGACGTGGGCTTCATGTGGCTGATCTCCTCCGGCGCACATTTCCGCATGACCGGCGACGACGCGGCGCGCAAGCGCACGCAGCTGGCGGCCAATCTGCTGGCGGGGCGCTTCAACCCGCTGGGCTTCATCCGCGCTTGGAACGGCGAGTGCACCGGCTGGGCGATCATCGACTGCATGATGAACCTCAACCTGCTCTACTGGGCGAGCGAGTACACGGGCGACCCGCGCTTTAAGCGCATCGCCATGACGCACGCGGACACCGTGATGAAGCACTTCATCCGCGCAGACGGCTCGAGCAACCACATTGTGGTCTTCGATCCGGAGACGATGGACGTGCTCGACGTGCCGTCGGGGCAGGGCTATGCGCCGGGCTCCTCCTGGAGCCGCGGGCAGGCCTGGGCGCTGTACGGCTTTGCGCTGTCCTATCTGCACACGGGCAAGCGGGAATACCTGGATACCTCCTGCCGCGTGGCGGACTATTTCATCGGGCAGGTGAAGGAGGACTGGATTCCCCGCTGCGACTTCCGCCAGCCGGCAAGCGACGACCTCAGGGACGCCTGCGCCGGCGCGGTGGCGGCCTGCGGCCTGCTGGAGCTGGCCCACATCACGGAGAATCCGGCGTATTTCGACGCGGCCGTTCACATGCTGCGCGCCCTCGACGCGCGCTGCGCGGACTGGAGCGAGGCGTACCCGGCGATCCTGACAAACTGCACGGGCTCCTACCATGGAAACGACCACAACATCGCGATGAACTACGCGGACTTCTATTTCATGGAGGCCATCCTCAAGCTGCAGGGCGATCCGTTCCTGTTCTGGTAACCGGCTCACATCCGTCCATCAGCGCGAAGCGAAGAAGGGGTTTGGGGATGAAATCCCCAAGCGGGTTTGGGCGGCAGCCCAACGTGCGCCCTGTTTGCCGGCGCAGGCGGATTCGGACGCATATCAACACATACCAATCCAAGTGAAACGAGGGAGCATGATGACCAGGCGCATCACGGAGCCCCTGATGACCCTCTGGTTTGGCAATTTCTATCGCCCGGCCTTTGACGACCGGGCGTTTATTGACCAATCCGTGCGGAGCATCCGGGACATGGGCTTTAACTGCATTCAGCTGGACAGCAAGGCGTGGGAGGATTTCCGCACGCGCTTTGCGGGCGGCGAGGCCAGCGACTATGTCGCGCAGCAGGAATACATGATGGAGGCGATCCATCGCGAGGGGCTGGCACATTCCTTCATGGCGCTCTACCTAAACGGCGACAACCTGTACCCGAACATTCGCTTCAGCCCGCCGATTTACGGCGAATCCGTCGTCCGCGCGGACGGCAGCGACGGGCGCTGGTACCGCTACTGGTCGGGTGCGGCGCAGGATGCCCAGCGGGATCACGTTGCGGGGCTGATGCGCCTGTACCGCGAGGGCCACGCGCAGACGGAAAACGGACTGCCCGTCTGCAGCATGTGGGATCCGATCGTCGCGCCCAGCTTTGACGAGGAGGGGCAGCAGAGATACCGGCTGTGGCTCGAGCAGCGCTACGGGGAGATCGGGGCGTTCAACGCCGCGTATCAGACGGATTTCTCGTCGTTTGACACGCTTGAGCCGCAGGACTACTGGTTTACCGTCCGCCATGGCGAGGGCAGCTGCTATGCCCTTTCCGATCTGCGGGAAAACACGCCGGCCTTTGTGATGTGGGCGGACAACATGCGCTGGCAGGCAGACGAGCTGACCGCCTACTTCGCGGCGATGAAGGAGAAGCTGCATGCCGTCGACCCGGCGCTGTACCTGATGCCCAATATGGCGCAGTGGAGCCATCTGCTGAACATCGACACCTCCCGCAAATCGGACATCGGCTTTTGTGAGCTGTGGGACACGGCAGTACGCGGCATCAACATGCGTGCGCTTGCGCCGCACGTGGACATGTGCCATTACTACACCGTGCCCGTCACCATTGACGGCGATCCGGACGCCTACGTCGTCTCCTGCCAGCATGCGCATATCCGCAGCCTGAACCGGGGCAGGGCGTTCCTTGGCGGCGTCTACTGGGGAAGATTCCTCTACAACGACGTCTACCGTTACGTTACGCCGGAGGAGATCGTGGGCAGCATCACCGCCAGCGGCGCCTCGGGCATCTCGGCGTATGGCTACGGCGGCATGGACGACGGCGGACTGCTGCACCGGATGGACGAGGGCTTCTGCGGCTCGCTCACCCGGGCGAACGCCTGGGCCAAGGCTGTCATCCCCAGGCTCGGCAGACGCAGGCAGAGCCGCGCGGCGATTCTCTTTCCCACGGCGATGGCGCTGCTGGAGCCGCTCAGGGTGGAGGGCGCGGACTGCCGCAGGCTCGATTGGCTGGGCCTGTATCACCAGTGCTGCGACCTGGGCTTCGCGCCGGACATCGTGGAGGCGGAGGACGTGCGCCTGGGCCTTGACGGTTATGACGTGCTGCTCATCGCTGCGGACGATTGCTACCATGCCCAGCGCGATGCGCGGATGGAGGATGCCCTGCGCGGCTTTGTCGGCAAGGGCGGCGTGGTCATCCACGGGCAGCACGGCGAGGCGGCGGAGCTGGCCTTCGGCCTCACGCCGCAGGAAACCCGCGGAACCTGCTACACCTATGCGGGCGAGGGCGGCCTGCTGCTGGGCGCGCCGTATGTCAGCTACCCGGGCGAGGCGCTCGCCGCATGGCGCGAGGACGGCAGCGCCTGCATCAGCAGGACGGCATATGGCAAGGGCGCGGTATACAGCTTCGGCTTCATGCCGGGCTATCAATATGCGTCCCGCACTGCGCCGCACGTGCCGCTCTCCCAGAGGAACAACGCGCTCTATCCCTATACGCACATGGAGCACAACCCGCTGGCGGAGATCCTGCTGCGGCATGCGCAGCCGGACGCGCCGATGGCGATGAAGGACGTGGAGTGCGCCGTGTTCGAGCGCGGCACGGTCGTCGTCAACCATCGCTCCACACCGGTGACGCTGCCGGACGCTGCGGCAGTTCAGGGACAGCAGGCGATCTGCGGCGGCGTTCTGCCGGCGCACAGCGCGGCGGTGCTCTGGGAGGAAAGCGTATGATTCACAATCCGATTCTGCGGGGCTTCAACCCCGATCCGTCCATCATCCGCGTGGGGGAGGACTATTACATCGCCACCTCCACGTTCGAGTGGTTCCCCGGCGTGCAGATCCACCACTCCAGGGACCTCAAGCACTGGCGCCTGCTGACCCGGCCGCTTGACCGCGTAAGTCAGCTCGATCTGCGCGGCGTGAGCGCGTCGCAGGGCGTCTGGGCGCCGTGTCTGACGTTTGACAACGGGACATACTATCTGGTCTATACGGTCGTGACGGCGTTCTACTGCAACATGTACGATACGCACAACTACATCGTCACCGCGCCGGATATCATGGGCCCGTGGTCGGAGCCGGCGGAGCTTTCGGGCTTCGGCTTTGACCCGTCGCTCTTCCACGACGACGACGGGCGCAAGTACATGGTCTGCATGGTGACGGACCACCGCGTGCCCAAGAAGTACGCCGGAAGGCTGATTGTGCAGGAGTACGACCCAGTCCATCGCTGCATGGTCGGCGACTTCCACGAGGTCTATCAGGCGAAGGACATCTTCCTGGAAGGGCCGCACATCTTCAAAAAGGGCGGCTGGTACTATCTCTTCTGCGCGGATACCGGCACCGGAGAGGGACACGGGCAGACGATGCTGCGCTCGCGTCACGTGTTCGGCCCGTACGAGATGGACAAGCCGGATTTCGGCAACCGCACGTCGCCCACAGAGGCGTATTCCATGCTGACGGCCCGCCACAACCCGGAGCACCTGCTGCAAAAGTCCGGCCACGCCGATCTGGTGCAGACGCAAAGCGGCGAGTGGTATATTGTGCACCTGTGCGCCCGTGCGCTCGAGCAGCGCAATCCGCAGGACACGCCGCGCTTTGCCGGCTGCCGCCGCTATCTGCTGGGCAGGGAGACGGCGATCGAGCGCGTCGTGTGGACACAGGACGGCTGGCTGCGCCTGGCCAACGGAACGAACCTGCCGGACGAGATGCTCGACGACCCCGATCTGCCGGCCTGCCCGTGGCCCGAGGAGCCTGCGCGCGACGATTTTGACGCGCCGCAGCTGCGATTGTGCTGGCAGACGCTGCGCATGCCGCTTAGCGAACACGGCCTGTCGCTGACTGCGCGCCCGGGCTTCCTGCGCCTCTGCGGCGGCGACGGGCTGGGCTCGCGCTTTCAGCAGAGCCTGATCGCCCAGCGGCTGACGGAGCATTCCGCGGTGATCGAAACCGCGGTGGAGTTTGAACCGAAGTATTTCAAGCAGATGGCGGGCCTGATTCTGATGTACGACAACGACAACTATCTCTACCTGCATGTGACGCGCGACGAGGAGCTGGGCAAGGTCGTCACACTGCTGAAGGCCGAAAACAAGCGCTACGAGAGCCCCTACGGGTACATGCCCGTGCCGGAGGGCGGGACGATCCGCCTGCGGATGACGATCCGGGATGGCGATGTGTCCTTCGCGTATGCGCCGGGCGGGGAATGGGTGCAGCTGCCCGGCAGCATCGACGCGTCGTTCCTCTCGGACGAGGCCTGCGTGGAGGGCTGGTTCACGGGCACGATGGCAGGTCTGTGTTGCCAGGATCTGACGGCGGCACACCTGCATGCGGACTTTGACTACTTTGAGATGCGCGTTTGAAAGGAATGAGGACGATGGAGGTTCATGTGCCGGAGAAAAAGCGCGTGCGCATGATCGTGGATACGGATTGCAAGAACGAAGCGGACGATCCGTTTGCGCTCATCCATCATCTGCTCACGCCCATGTTCGACGTCCGGGGCATCATCGCGGCGCACTTTGAGAGCAAGGCCGATGTGTATGGCGCGGGACTTGGCCGCCTTCAGCCATTGACACACGGATCAAGGAATATTATGATATCATTGATGGTCTGCTGGAAATCGGCTTGAAAGGAGCGAGGCTTGTGCAATGGTATGTTGATGTTCACGCGGGAATCCATGGGGATGGCAGCCGTGAAAAGCCTTTCCGAAGGATTGCGGACGCGGCGCGTTGTGCCGGGCCGGGCGACGAGGTGCTTGTGCTGCCCGGCGTCTATCGGGAGGAGGTCTCTCCGGCGATCGCCGGCACAAAGGCGCACCCCGTGGTGTTCCGCTCGGCCACACCGAGGGCGGCCGTCATTACCGGCGCTGAGCCGGCGACGGGCTGGACATGGGTGGAGGGCGATGTATGGAAGCTTGTGCTTCCCAACAGCTATTTTGGCGCTTACAATCCTTACACCACCCGTGTCTGGGGCGACTGGCTGAATCAGGAGCTGCCGGTGCATACGGGCGAGGTGTACCTTGACGACAAATCCCTGTACGAGACGGACGCGTATGAAAAGGTGCTTCACCCCGTGCCTGATGAGAGCTCTTGGGATGTGGACTTCACGCTGCATACCTGGTATACCTGCCAGGGAACAGAGCGCGAGGAGACGATCATTTACGCCAATTTCCAGGGAAAGGATCCCAACAGGGAGCGGGTCGAAATCAACGTCCGGCCGCATTGCTTCTATCCCGTGCAGGAGCATGTGGACTACATCACGCTCTCCGGCTTTGTGGTGACCCGGGCTGCCACGCAGTGGGCGCCGCCCACCGCGCTGCAGGACGGCATGATCGGCCCGCACTGGTCCAAAGGCTGGGTGATTGAGGACTGCGAAATCTCCCATTCCAAGTGCTCCGGCATCTCTCTGGGCAAGTATCTGCAGCAGGGAAACGACAACAAATGGTCCCGCCGGAAGGTCAAGGACGGCGCGCAGACGCAGCGCGAGTGCTCGCTCATTGCGCAGCTCGACGGATGGAGCAGGGAGACGATTGGTTCTCACACGATCCGGGGCTGCGATATCCATGACTGCGGACAGACCGGCATTGTGGGCAACCTCGGCTGCGTGTTCTCCCTCATTGAGAACAACCATATCCACCACATCAACAACAAGCGCAATCTGGCCGGCGCGGAAATCGGCGGCATCAAGCTGCATGCGGCCATCGATGTGATCATCCGAAACAATCACATTAACGACTGCACCCGAGGCGTCTGGCTGGACTGGCAGGCGCAGGGAACCCGGGTCTCCTCCAACATTTTCCATGACAACTGCATGTCCCGCGACTGGCTGCTGAAAAAAGAAAACAAGGCCGGACTGGGATTGGGCGAGGATCTGTGGATTGAGGTGGCGCACGGCCCCACCCTGGTGGACAACAATGTTTTCATGTCCGAGCGAAGCGTCAGGCTGGCCGCCCAGGGCGTGGCATTTGTTCACAATCTGTTCTGCGGCGCGATTACCGGCGTTGGACGCGGCGTGAAAAACGGAACCGTGCAGTATGATTCCACCCGCTATACCCCCATCCACCGTCCTCACGCCACGGACATTGTCGGCTTCATGTCCATCCTGCACGGCGACGTCCGTTTCTACAACAACGTTTTCGTGCAGCAGCAGGTCCGGCAGGGATTGCTGGACATCTGTGAGGAGGAGCACGACGGCGAGTGGGATGACGGCAACCTGATCGCAGGCACCCGGAGCTTTGACGGCTTTATGAACGATGAGCAGTGGGCCAAGCATTTTGAGGGCTACTGCGGTGAAGGCTCGGCAGAGACCCGGGACAAGTACTATATGCCGCTGCCGGTGTGGCTGCGCGGCAACGTGTATTTCAACGGCGCCGTGCCCTGCAGGCTGGAAGAGGGGCATACAGTGGATACGCAGCACCCTGTCTGCGTTGCGCTCAGGGAGGAGAACGGCCGGATCATCGTGGAGAGCGACCTGTTCCATTATCTGCCGAAGGCACAGCTGATCACCACCGACACGCTGGGCATGGCCTTTGAGCCGGAAGAATACTTTGAGACGCCCGAGGGGGAAAAAATCGTCTTTGACACGGATTTGTATGGCGAAAAGCGGAGCGCTTCGCCCGTTGCCGGGCCGATTGGCCGGTGAGCGAAGCGGGAAGCTGAAAAGAAAGCAGGAAACCAGGGGCTGAGATGCCCTTGGTTTTTTGCTTTTTGGACGGAAAATAGTCAAATATATAAGAAAATGTCTGAAAACTGGCGTTTTCAGACAAATTATGGCGGAGCATAGGGGAGTCTCCTCTCGCACCTCGACAGTGCTCGGTCAGTCCGGCTCTGACAGCCCGCAGGGCTGTCATTCACTCCCGGGGCAGGTTCGACTCCCTATTCTCTGATTTGCAAGCCTTGGCATAACAAAAAACCTCAGCGATTGCTGAGGTTTGGTGGAGCATAGGGGAGTCGAACCCCTGACCTTTTGAATGCCATTCAAACGCGCTACCAACTGCGCTAATGCCCCGGATCAACGATCCATATTATAGCACGGGATGAAAACGGCGTCAAGTAAAAAATGAAGAAAATCGCTTTTGGCCGCCGTGCTGCAAGCGCCTGCCGCCGGGCGGCACAGGGAACGGCTGGAGGACGCGTCAGCGCTTCTTTCGGGGAGCAAAGCAGCGGAAGGCGCCGCGCGGAAGCTCAAAGGCGGCGGCGATGGCCAGCACGATGGCGAAGGCGGCCTTCAGCGCGGCGGCGCCGCTTGAGCAGGCCAGCGAAGCCTCGCCGGTGACCAGGTAGTAAACCGTCCAGTAGATGCCTGCGCCGGGAACGAGCGGGAAGATGCCGGCGATCAGAAACACGGTGGTCGGGCAGCGCCGGCGGACGGCCGCGATTCTGGAGTACAGCGCGACGGCAGCGGCGGCCAGAAAGGTCGCCAGAATGGGAGAAAACGGCGTGAAGTCCGTTAGCAGACGGTACAGCAGCCAGCCGCCGCCGCCGGTCAGACCGCATTCGAGGTAGTACTTTTCCGGCGCGCCGAAGAGCAGCGAGAAGGCGACGGAGCCTAGCGCTGCGGCAAGGGTTTCAATCAGAATCCGGGTCACAGCAGTCCACCTCCCGTCATGCTGTGGTAGAGGGCAATGACGACGCCGACGCCCGTCGCGATGCACAGGAAGGTCACCAGCGCGTCCAGCAGCCGCACGGAGCCGGAGATGTAGTCGCCGTCGGCCAGATCGCGGATGCCGTTGGTGAAGGGGATGCCCGGGATCAGCGGGATGATCGCGCCGATGATCATGTGGCTCAGGTCGTCGCCCAGCCCCAGACCATAGAGCGCGACGCAGGCGGCGCTGGCCAACACGCCGCCCAGCACGTTGCCGATCATGCGCGACATGTACGGCACACTGAGCAGCAGGACGTACGCGTACAGCAGCAGACCGGCGAGAAAGGAGGCGGCACTGTCCATGCCGCTCCCGCCGAAGAGGATGCAGAAGCAGGCGCTGCCGACGCCGGAGGCCAGAATCTGCTGCCAGCGCTTCTTGCCCGGCATGCGCGCAATGGCATTGAGGCACGCGTCCGCCTCGGAGAGCGTGTAGCGGCCGCCCTCGATTTCCCGCGAGAGCTGGTTGACGGCCACGACGCGATCCAACTGGGCGCCCTTGACGGGAATGTGTTCGACGTGCGCAAAGTGCCTGCCGCCCGAAACGCTGCCGCCGCCGGTCATGAAAATGCCGTTGCTCAGCACGAAGAAGCTGGGATTCTCCACATGGTAGTACCGGCAGATGCGCTCCATGGTTTCCTCAACGCGGAAGATTTCCGCGCCGTTTTCCAGCAGCAGCCTCCCGGCCTTCATGGCGACCTCCATCACGGCGCACTCATCCGCACAGGGCGCCGGGGATACGGCGGCGGATCGCCTTGCGGCCAGACGCCGCTTTTCACTCTTCTTCACAGGTCAGGCTCCTTTGTGTGTCTGTGCTGCGCGCGTTAGGACAGGCTGCCCGGCCGGAACAGCCATTGGCCCGGGGATTGCGCCAGGAACACCGGTATTCTACCATTTTTGCTGCGGAGCGTCAATTCAAAGCGCACTCTGCCTGCCGGGACGTCTGAGATTTTTTCAAAACAGATATTGACAATCTGTCCCAGATAAAGTAAAATACTAATTAAGAACAAGTCCTATTAAGGAGAAGCAAGATGAAGCGCAGGAATACTGTGCAGCGATCCCTGGTGTATGAAATGGTGAATCGCCTGAAATCCCATGCTACGGCGGATGAGATCTATGAGGCGATTGCATCGGAGCATCCGAGCGTCAGCCGGGGAACGGTGTATCGCAATCTGAACCAGCTGGCCGAGGAGGGCGAAATCCGGAAGATTCTGGTTCCGGGCGGCGCGGATCGCTACGATCATTGCTGCCATGAGCATTATCATGCCCGGTGCCTGAGCTGCGGACGGCTGTTTGATATCGAGATGGATTACATCGCCGATCTGGAAAAGGCGATCAAGGATGCGCACGGCTTTGCCATCAGCGGCCATGACATCCTGTTCAACGGACTCTGTCCGGCGTGTCAGCACAGGACGGAGCATGAATAAGTGCGTATACGGGCGCAGGCGTCTCCCGTAAATGATAGAAAGAAAGAGGTAGCACAATGAGGAGTATCACCAAAATCGAACTGCAGTACGCGCACAGGTTTCTGAATTTCAAGGGCGAGGCCCAGTATCTGCATGGACATACCGGCGTTCTGACCATCGAGGTCGAGGACACCATCGAGCCCGGCGTCAACATGGTCTTCCCCTGCAACGAGATTCAGAAGACCGCCTGGGACGTGCTCAAGAACTTTGACCATGCGCTGATCCTGCGCGAGGACGATCCTCTGCTGCCGGCGATCCTGGACGTGTATGAGAAGCAGGGCATCCGCAACGGCGCGCCGACCAACAAGATGAAGGGCGAGGCGTTCAAGACGGAGCTGGCCACCGCGTATCCGGAGTGCCGTCTCGTCGTGACCAAGGAGACCATGACCGTCGAGGGCATGATCAAGATCGTCTACGAGCTTCTCAAGGATAAGCTCAACATCGTCAAGCTCACCTTCACCAGCGGTGTGAACGCGGCGTCCGAGGAGTATCCGTCCACGAAGTCGATCGACCGCTGCCCGCTGTGCGGCATCGCGCTCAATGAGAACGGCGTCTGCCCGAAGTGCGGATACAGAAAGTAAAGGACCGCGGCTGAGCGGCGCATAACCGCTCGAGCGAGAATTCCCAAAACAGAAAAATCCCATGCCCGCTTTGTAAGGCAGGCATGGGATTTCTTTTCGTTATGAAAGAAAAGGAAATCCCGATCAAGGCTGATCGGGGAGGCGGCGCGCTTACCGGATGAGAACCGTTTGCCCGCGGCCTGCATCCGCCACAGGCGGCGGCCGCGGTCAAACCTCCATCGATGTGGTTCGCATGATGATGCGGCTACTGGATGGAGGCGGAAAGGAAACCAAATCAAAAACCACCCATAAAGGGTGGTTTCTGATTTGGTGGTGCTTACTGGACTCGAACCGTTTGCCCGCGGCCTGAATCCGCCACAGGCGGCGGCCGCGGTCAAACCTCCATCGATGTGGTTCGCATGATGATGC
>JAGBDL010000145.1 GCA_017937505.1 Clostridia bacterium
CCGCCTGCTGGAGATCGCCAAGCAGGAGACGGGGCTGCCCATCGTGACGGAGCTCATGAACATCAAGCATCTGCCGCTGTTTGACAACGTCGACGTCATCCAGATCGGCGCGCGCAACATGCAGAACTACGACCTGCTCAAGGAGATGGGCTCGGTCAAAAAGCCGATTTTGCTCAAGCGCGGGCTTGCCAACACGCTCAAGGAGCTGCTGATGAGCGCGGAATACATCATGGCCAGCGGCAACGACAACGTCATTCTCTGCGAGCGCGGCATCCGCACGTTTGACGACTACACGCGCAACACGCTCGATCTTGCCGCAGTGCCGATGCTGCACGAGCTGTCGCACCTGCCGGTCATCGTCGATCCCAGCCACTCCACGGGCATCAACCGGCTGGTCCCGCCGATGACGCTCGCGGCCGCAGCCTGCGGCGCGGACGGCGTGATCGTCGAGGTCCACAACGATCCTATCCACGCGCTGTGCGACGGCGCACAGTCGCTCACCTGCGAGCAGTTTGCCGAGGTCGCCGAGAAGGTCCGCGCAGTCCGCGAGGCGGTGACGAGATGACGGTCGGGATCGTAGGTCTGGGCCTCATCGGCGGATCGTTTGCCAAGGCGTATCACGCGGCCGGCTGGCGCGTGCTGGGCTATGACCGGGACGAAAGCGTCCTTTCCTTCACGCAGCTGGCCGACGCCGTCGACGAGCCGCTCACGATGGACAATATCGGCACGTGCGAGCTGGTACTGCTGTGCGTGCGGCCGCTGGCCGCGGTCGAGTATCTGCGGCAGGCCGCGCCGCACATCGGCGGAAAGCCCGTCGTGATCGACTGCTGCGGCACGAAGCGCGTGGTGTGCGCGGCGGCGTTCCCGCTGGCAAAGGAATATGGCTTTACCTATCTTGGCGGCCATCCGATGGCGGGCACGCAGTATTCCGGCTTCGGCCACGCGCGGGCGAACCTCTATCACAATGCCCCGATGGTCATCGTGCCGCCGGATTTTGACAATATCGAGCTTCTGAGCCGCGTGAAGGAGCTTCTGAGCCCGGCCGGGTTCGGCAGCTTCTCGGTCACGACGGCAGACAGCCACGACGAGATGATCGCCTTTACGTCCCAGATGGCACATCTGGTCTCCAACGCCTACATCAAAAGCCCGACCGCGAAGGCGCATAAGGGCTTTTCGGCCGGCAGCTACAAGGATATGACCCGCGTGGCGTGGCTGAACGCGCCGATGTGGTCGGAGCTGTTTCTGGAAAACCGCGACTATATGCTCCGCGAGCTGGACGGGCTGATGGACTGCCTCATGCAGTACCGGGCCGCCATCGCGGAAAATGATGGCGAAGCGCTCACACAGCTGCTGGAAGAGGGCAAAAAACGCAAAGAGGAGGTCGACGGCCGATGAAAACGGTATCGGTCCACGCATCGAGAAGCTATGAGATCCGGATCGGGCGCGGCCTTCTGCAGGGGACCGGCGAGCAGATCCGCGCCGTGACGGACGCGAAAAAGGTGATGCTCGTCTCGGACGATGCGGTCTGGCCGCTGTATGGCGGCGCGGTCCGCCGCAGTCTGGAGGCTGCCGGACTGACGGTCTGCAGCTTTGTATTCCCGCACGGAGAGAACTCCAAGTGCGCGTGCACCTACCTCGAGCTGCTCGACGCGCTCTGCGCGCAGCAGCTGACGCGGAAGGACGCGATCGCCGCGCTCGGCGGCGGCGTGGCGGGCGATCTGGCGGGCTTTGCCGCCTCGACCTATCTGCGCGGCATCGGCTTCATCCAGATCCCGACGACGCTGCTCGCCATGGTCGACTCGTCCGTCGGCGGCAAGACAGCCATCGATCTGCCGGCGGGGAAAAACCTGGCTGGGACGTTCTATCAGCCCTGGCTCGTGCTCTGCGACCCGGACTGCCTGACGACGCTGCCGGAGGAGATCTTCCGGGATGGCTGCGCGGAGGTCATCAAGTACGCCGTTCTGGGGAACGCGCCGTTCTTTGACGATCTCAGGGCCGGATCTGCGCACGCACAGCTGGAGCATATCATTGAGACCTGCGTCACGATGAAACGCGATATCGTCGCGCAGGATGAATTTGACCGCGGGCAGCGGCAGCTGCTCAATCTTGGCCACACGTTCGGCCACGGGATCGAGGCCTGCAGCGGCTTCGCGGTGAGCCACGGCTCTGCCGTGGCCATCGGGATGGCTATGATGGTCCGCGCGGCGGCGGCCTTCGGGCTCTGCACGGAAAAGACGCGCGACACGATGGTGGACATCCTGCGGCAGTATGATCTGCCGGTCGACTGCGCGTTCCGTGCGGAGGACATGCTCCCGACGATCCTGCACGACAAAAAGGCCGCCGGGGATACGATCAATCTGATCGTCCCGACCGCCGTCGGGCAGTGCCGAATCGTGAAGACGCCCGCCTCCGAGATCATGGACTGGCTCCGGGCCGGAGGCTCGCGATGAACCGGACGCTGCTGCCCGGACCGCGCACCGGCGCGGTCCGGATCCCG
>JAGBDL010000146.1 GCA_017937505.1 Clostridia bacterium
AGGCGACCGCTCTATCCAACTGAGCTACGGGGGCTTATGAAGAACGAACTAATTTTACAATGGGAGAGCGGCTTTGTCAAGGCGGAGGAATATCGCGGCGTGGATGGCAATAGACTTGGACTGGAAGGGGGCGGACAGGTTGCTGAAGCAGGTGCTGCAGATCCTGCCGCGGGAGGCGGCGCAGGCGCTGGACGGGCTGAACGCGGCGCAGGTCGAGGAGATCCGGCTGCGGTGTGGGCAGGTGCCCTCCATCCTGCGGCGAGGTGTGGAGCAGCCGCTTCCGCACTGCGAACGGACGCCGCAGCAGGAGCTGCAGCGCACGCTGCTTGCCGCCTCGGCCCAGTCGCAGTACGCTGTGCAGGAGCAGCTGCGGGAGGGATTTCTGAGCGTGCCGGGCGGCGTGCGGATCGGCGTATGCGGCAGCGCGGTCGTGCAGGACGGGCGCGTGACCGGGATCCGGGAGATCTCGTCGCTCTGCATCCGCATCCCGCACGAGATCCGGCATCCGCCGGAGCAGCTTCTGCCGCTTTTATCGGCCTCCTGTCTGCTGGCCGGCCGCCCCGGCAGCGGCAAGACGACGCTGCTGCGCAGCTGCATCCGCGCGCTTTCGGCGGCGGGCAGCCGCGTCGGCGTTGTGGACGAGCGGCTGGAGCTGGCGGGTGCGGTGCATGGCGTGCCGCAGTTCGACCTCGGCCCGCACACGGACGTGCTCTCCGGCTGCCCGAAGGCCGCAGGCATGCAGATGCTGCTGCGCGGGATGAACCCGGAGTGGCTGGCCGTGGACGAGATCACAAGTCCCGCCGACCTCGCCGGGATCCGGCAGGCCTTCGGCTGCGGCGTGCGCATCCTTGCGACGATCCACGCTGGCTCCGCCGCGGAGCTGCGGGAAAAGCCCCTGTGCCGGGCCGTCCTCGGGGACGGGATGTTTGAACAGGTATTGTTTCTGGATAACAACAGAGCGTTTCACGCGGAAAGGATCCGGTATGCTGAAACTGATCGGACTGAGTTTGATCCTCACAGCCTCGAGCGCGATGGGCCTTGGCCTGGCCAGGACCGTCCGGCGGCAGCAGGCGCAGACGCTGGCGTTCATTGACGCGGTGCTGCGTATCCGGCATGAGCTGCAGTACCGGCTCACGCCGCTGCCGGACGTGTTCCTGGCTCTGCAGGAGAGCCGGGAAGCGGCAGTCGCGGCCTTTTTCTCCGGGCTGGCCGGTAGCCTTTCGGCCGCAGATACCTGCACGGTCGGCTATGCCTGCCGGCAGGCGCTGCGGCGGACGGAGGGACTCTGCATCCCGGCCGGGGTGCGTACGGCGCTGATGAGTTTATTCGACACGCTGGGCAAATACGACCTGGACGGGAATCTGCAGGCGCTGGATCTGGCGCTCGGGCGTCTGCGCGAGGAGGCCCGACAGCTGCAGGGCAGCGCAGCGGCCCGCTGCAAGACGTATGTGACGCTCGGCGTGTGCACGGGACTGGCTGTTGCGGTGATCCTCATCTGATATGGATATTGATCTGATCTTCAAAATCGCGGCGGTCGGCATCATCGTGTCGATCCTCAATCAGGTCCTCGTCCGCTCCGGACGGGAGGAACAGGCGACCATGACCTCGCTGGCGGCGCTGGTCGTGGTGCTGATGATCGTCGTGCAGCGGATCGCAGAGCTGTTCGACATGGTCAAGACGCTGTTTGAATTCTGATGGAGACGGTCGGGAAGCTGATCGCGGCGGCGCTCATCTGCTGCGCGCTGAGTCTGCTGCTCAGAAAACAGGTGCCGGAATTGATGCTGGCGCTGTGCGTGGTGGTGTGCGCCCTGTGTTTTCTGACGGTCCTGCCGTTTTTCTCGCCGGTCCTCGCTTTTGTACGCAGACTCGAGGAGATCACCGGCCTTTCGCAGGCCGTGTTCGCCCCGCTTTTTAAGACGGCGGCCATCGGCCTTCTCTCGCAGCTCGCCGGGACGCTCTGCCGCGACAGCGGCCAGCAGGCGCTCGGGCAGACGATCGAGATCTGCAGCGGCTTTCTATGCATCTATCTGGCGCTGCCGCTGCTGGAGATGGTGCTTTC
>JAGBDL010000147.1 GCA_017937505.1 Clostridia bacterium
CGGCTGGCCGCGGCGGACATGGTCGCGCGGGGTCGCCGCGATGACGGCGCCCAGCTCCAGGCGCTTGGCGACGAAGCCCGGATGATAGTATTCCTGCACCTTGCCCGCGGCCAGACCGATCTGGTTGCCGTAGGAGGAGTAGCCCTGCGCGGCGGTCGTGGTGATGCGGCGCTGCGGAAGCTTGCCCTGACGGGTGCGGGAGTACGGCACGCGCGGATCGCCGGAGCCGGTGATGCGCATCGCCTGATAGACGTAGCTGCGGCCGGAGAGCGGGTCGCGGATCGCGCCGCCCAGGCAGGTGGCCGCGCCGCCAAAGCCCTCGATCTCGGTGGGATGGTTGTGCGTCTCGTTCTTGAACATGATCAGCCAGGGCTCTTCCTTGCCGTCCACGTTCGCGGTGACGACGATGGAGCACGCGTTGATCTCGTCGGACGCGTCCAGGTCGTCGAGCTTGCCGATCTTCCGGAGCGCCTTTGCGCCGAGGGTCGCCATGTCCATCAGGGACACGTCCTTTTTGCGCTCGCCGTACACGTCCCTGCGGGTGTCGATGTACAGCTCGTACGCCGCGCGGATCGGCTCGGCAAATTCGCCGCTCTCAAATTCAAAGTTGTCAATCGCAGTCAGGAAGGTGGTGTGGCGGCAGTGGTCGGACCAGTAGGTATCGATGGCGCGCAGCTCCGTCACGGACGGGTCGCGCTTCTCGGTATCGCGGAAGTAATCGCGGCAGAAGCACAGATCCTCCGCGCTCATCGCCATGCCCATGGTCTTCACCATGTCGCAGAGTGCCTTGTCGCTCATGGCGGTGAAGCCCTCGATGATCGCCACATCCGCCGGGACGTCGGCGTGCATCGCCAGGGTTTCGGGCTTGTCCATGCCCGCGCGGCGCGCTTCGACCGGGTTGATAAGGTGCGCGGCGATTGCGTCCATCATCGGCCGGGTCACCTGCGCGCCCTCGACGGCGTACACCTTCGCGCAGACCACCTTCGGGCGATCCTCGTGGGGGCTGAGCAGCTGCAGGCACTGGCTGGCGCTGTCGGCGCGCTGATCATACTGGCCGGGCAGGTATTCCACCGCCATCAGCTGCGCGTCCATCGGCGGCAGCTCCTCATCGTACAACAGGTCAACGTTCGGCTCGGAGAAGATGATGCCCTTCGCGCTTTCAAGCGCCGCCTCTGAAACACCCTCCACGTCGTAGCGCTGGAAGATGCGCACGCGCTCAATCGCCTGCGTACCCAGCGCCTCGCGCAGCTCGCCGCACAGCTGCTGCGCGGCAACGTCATAGCCCGGACGCTTCTCTGCATAGATTCTTCTTACCTGACTCACGATAATCCTCCTCCGTGATCAAAGCGGAATTGTTCATCAAACGCACTCATACGAAAGTGAGCACTATTTTCATTATAGCATTGAAGTGCGGGTTACGCAATCATTTTCCGACTTTTTCAGCCCTTCTCAGAAAAATCATTCGGATTATGTCGAACATTGACAACGAACCGATCTTCCGATATCATATAGAATGATTTCGTATTTCTGATTGGGGGAAGGAGGGAACGCGTCTGTCCTCATTTGCGCTGCGCCTGCTGGCGCTTGTGACCATGTTTGTCGATCACGCGGGCCTCGCGCTGTTTCCCGCCGTAGGTGCGTTTCGCTGCGTTGGGCGCGTCTCTTTTCCGATATACTGCTTCCTACTCACGCAGGGATTTCTGCACACGCGCGACGTGCGCGCCTACGGCCGCCGGCTTCTGCTGCTGGCCATCCTCTCCGAGATCCCGTTTGATCTGCTGATCTTCGGCCGCGTCGCCTGCGGCGTGGAGCAGAACGTGCTCTTCTCCCTGCTGCTGGGGCTGATGGCGCTTCTTGCCGCCGACACGCTGCGCGGCAAACCCGTGCAGTCTGCCCTCGTGAGCCTCACACTGTGCATGGCGGCGATGGTCGCGCGCGTAAGCTACGGCTGGCTGGCCATCGCGCTGTGCCTGTGCGTGTACTATGCCGGCGAAAGCCGAACGCGCCTGGCGCTTTCCATGGCCGGCGCGCTGCTGCTCTACACGCTGAGCCTCGCGCTCTCGGGCGTCACGTCAAGCTGGGTGCTGGTATCCCTGTGCGCGCTGTTCTCGCTTCCGGTGCTGCTGACGTACAACGGCCGGCGCGGCGCGCGCAATCCGGTCTTCACCTTCCTGTTCTACGCCGCCTATCCGCTGCACCTGCTCGCGCTCGTCGCGATCCGGGCCATGCGCATTGTGCCGCCGTACTTTCTGCGTTAATTGAGATTCCTGCCAAAGCCGCAAAAGGCGCCTGGAAGCCGTCCGCTTCCAAGCGCCTTTATTCTTCATTCGGGCCTGTTTCAAGCCTCGTTGGCGGAATCGCAATGGTCGCCTTCGGCTCCGCTACGATTCTTGCTTTTCATGCTTCACTGATGAGGAACGTTGGGCTGCCGCCCAAACCCGCCTGGGGGCATTGTCCCCAGACCCCTTTTTCGCTTCGCGCAGCGAAAAGCAATTTCAACTACATCAGGTTTATTTCAGCAGGAAGTACACCGCCACCAGCGCGCCCAGCGCGATGCGGTACCAGCCGAACGCCGTGAAGCTGTGCTTCTTGACGTAGCCGATGAACGTCCTGATCGCCACGACGGACACGACGAACGCCGTCACGCAGCCGACCAGCAGAATCAGCAGCTCCGCGCCCGTGAAGCTCAGGCCGAACTTGAGCACCTTGATCAGGCTCGCGCCGGCCATCGTCGGGATCGCCAGGAAGAAACTGAACTCGCTCGCCGCCGCGCGGGAGCAGCCCATGAGCATGCCGCCCAGGATCGTCGCGCCGGAGCGGCTGGTGCCCGGCACCAGCGAAAGCACCTGGAACAGGCCAATTCCAAGCGCCATGCGCATGTCGATCAGCTCTACGCTCTGGATTCTGGCGCGCTTATGCGGGTTCTGCCTGCGTTCGATCAGGATGAACGCCACGCCGTAGATCACCAGCATCGCCGCCACGACGGGCGCGGTATGCAGGTGCGCGTCCATCCAGTCGTCAAACGGGATGCCGACGATGGCGCTGGGCAGGATCGCCACGACGACCTTGATCCACAGGCTCACCGTGTCCATGCGCACCCAGGACATCAGGCCCTTGTCGCCCCGCTTGAACGGCCAGAGCTTGGGGAAATACAGCACGACGACCGCGAGAATCGCGCCGAGCTGGATGACGACGTTGAACATCGTCTTGAACGCGTCGCTCATCTGCAGCTGGATGAACTCATCCAGCAGGATCATGTGTCCGGTCGAGCTGATGGGCAGCCACTCCGTGATGCCCTCGACCACGCCGAAGAGCACCGCCTTCAGCATCTCAACAAAAAGATTCATAAGCCTTCCTTCCCGGGGCTGCCGCCCCGAACCCCGCCTGAGGGACATCGTCTCTCAGACTCCCTTCCTCGCTTCGCGCGTGCCTGATGAGGCAGGACTTAAAACTCAAACTCCTCCGCGCTGCGCACGGTGATCCGCGACGGCACGCCCGTCTGCTTTGCCGCCTCGCGCTGCTGCGCCTCCCGCTCCTTCACCTGCTGCGCCTGCGCGTATTCCGCCTGCTGGCGCATGCGCTGCATCAGCTGCTGAAGCGGCGCCATCGCCGAAAGCTCCCGGGCCAGCAGATCGGCCATGTCGTGCGAATGGAGCATCCTCCATTCCTCCGGGGTTCCGTTGTGCTCGATGCCAAAGCCCTTCTTCACATACAGAGCGCGCAGATCCTCCGGCACATCGTCCGGCACGGCGATCTTTTTGTAGCTCTCGCCATAGAGTTCAAACCGGCCGCTGAGCCGCGGATCATACAGCGCCTCGCGCACCTCGTCCGGAAATCTGCGAATGTGCAGGCGCAGCGCGTCCATCAGCGGCTTATCCGTGGCATAGCATCCCTCGCCCCAGGCCAGCCAATCCGGCCCAAAGCCCCAGTACATGCCAAAGCCCTCGCTCCGGCTCTCGCCGGGATAGCGCCAGCCCAGCCACACATGGTCGCGGAACGGGGATTTGTCCTTTGAAAAGCGCGTATCGCGGCGGATGCGCGACATCGTGCGTCCGGGCCGGGTATCCAGCCGCGGATCGATGAGCTGTACCACCGGCGTCATCTCGTCGCAGAGCGCGCGCAGCGGCGCTTTGACGTACTTCTCGTATCGTTCCTGATTCTGCTCGTAAAACGTCTGGTTGTTGTTGAAGCGGATGTCGCTCAGAAAGTCGAGCGCCTCCTGTGCAAAGCCTGTAAACACGCTGTTTCCTCCTCGTCGCTGCCCATTATAGCATGGGCTTTGCGAAATGTACAGCGCCGCGGAATATCCTGCGCAATAGAAAGACCGCCGGATCGCTCCGGCGGCCCCTGTTCTGCTGCCCTTTACTCGATGAGATCGTCGTCGTCAGGATCGTCGTCGTCCTCTTCAACGAAGTCGTCCTCGTCCGCCCCGGTCTTCTTCTTTTTGCCGAAGCCGGAGAACAGCCCCTTCTTCTTCATCGGCTTGATCTCGTCCTTCTTCTTGCCATTGCCCGCGTACTTGTCCTCGCGCGGCTCCTGCTGCTGGCGGATCTCCTCGATCTGCGCGCGGCTCAGGCGGATCGTCTGATCGGCCTTGGCCTCGGGCTGCTCCTCGATCGCCGGCGCCTCCTCGAACAGATCGGCCACCTTGTTCACCGCGGGCACCTCCGCCGCTTCTTCGGCCTTCGGCGCGGCAGCCTGCGCCACCTCCTCGGCCAGCTTGCCGAAGATGCGGGTCTGGGAGTCGTCCACCTTGCCCTGCGCGATGAACTCCGGACGCTGGTCGACCGGCACGACGCGCAGCGTCTCATCGGTCGGCACCTCCACCGCGGCGCGGCGGCGGCGTCCCTCCTCGCGCTCCAGTTGACGCATCGCGTCGCGCGCGGGCGTCGTGGATTCCGCCGTCTCTTCCTCGGTCAGCTCCGCCGCCGGGACGATCGGCGCGTCCTCCTGCGTTTCCTGTCTGGCGTCCGTCTTCGTGCCCTGCTGCCTGCGGCGGCGCGCAACGCCCCTGTGGTTGCGCACGTCCGGGGAAAGCTCGATGGTGTCAATCGCCTGCGCCATGCGCTTTTTGCGCTTGGCGCTCGTCACGCCGCTGATGGCCAGCACGGCCACCAGCAGCGCCGCCAGCACGCCCGCGATGCTGTACAGCACGACGGGGTTCACCTTCTGGGCGATGAGCTCGCC
>JAGBDL010000148.1 GCA_017937505.1 Clostridia bacterium
CAGTGCTCCGCGACGACAAAGCCCAGCGGCTGCTGCGGGCTTCTGGCGGCACGCGCGCGCAGCAGCGACGGCATTGCGCGGCGCAGGAACGCCGCGTCCTCCGGGGTGAGGGAGGCGGCAAGATGCGGATAGAGCGGCGGAGGGTCGTCGTGAAGGCCGCGCGGGGCGTCCTCGGCGACGGGAGAAAAGCGGCTGGGCGTGACGGCGGGATCGGCCTTGGCGTGCTGGCGCAGCAGGCCGAGCAGACGGCAGGCGCGCAGCCCGCTTTCATTGCCGAGTGCCGCGCAGGCCTGCTCCGCTGTGAACGCATAGGTTTCACGTGGGGCGGTCAGTACGGGCGAGAGGCCGCCGCCCTGCAGGGAGAACGCCTGAACGATGAAGTCAAGCACGCGCACGGCCTCGCTGCGCCGCCCGCCGGAAAGCAGGATGAGCGCGAGCATGGCGTTCACGCCGAGCGGCTTTTCCGGGACGAAGACGCGCCAGCCGTCCGTCAGCGTGGCGCGAAAGAAGCCGCCGTCCAGCGGATCATAGAGCGCGGAGGCGAGCATCGCGTCGAGCGCGCGGGAGAGCGCCGCGTGCGCCTGCGCCCCGCCGCGCTGGGCGTCGTGCTGCAGAAAGCGCAGCAGGCAGACGAGCGGGGCCTTGAGCTCGCCAAAGCCGCCGCTCTGCCTGTCCTCGATGGCGAGGAGCGCGCGGGAGAGGTCGTGCGCGGCGTCCGCCGGGGCATACGGCCTGCGCAGCGGCTCCGCCTGGAAGGAGCGGAGAACCTGCGCGGCCTGACCGGTGAGCGCGGGGAGGTTCTGCGCGAAGCGCCTGTCCGCCTGGGCGAGCCAAACATACAACCGGGAAGGGTCCAGCGGGAACCCGGCGGGCGGCAGCGGCGCGGCGAGAAAGGGACGCGTGTCGTCGAGCAGCAGCGCGCACAGCGGCAGCGCACCCTCGCCGGAAAAGAGCGCGCCCGCGCGCTGGCACAGCAGCTCCACGTCGGGACGCTCGCCGGGGCGCAGGAAGACCGGGACGGTGCGTTCGCTCAGCTGCAGGAGGAGCGAGGGATCGGCGGGCAGATCGGGCGTGTCGGCGATGATCAGGAAGACGGGAACGTGCCGCGCGCGGGCCTGCGCAAACGCGTCGGCGCCGAACGGCGCGAAGGACAGCCCCCTGGGCGCGGCCTGCGCCTGCGCGGAGACGCCCGACTGCGCCGGAGAGAAGCGCTGCGGCGAAACGGCGTTTGGCGGCAAAGAAGAAACGCGCATGCGATCCCATCCTTTACTGGAAGATGGAATCAGCATGCGCGCTATTGTGATAAAATATACGGATTTGCGTTTCAAAGCGGATTGCGGCTGAAATCTGCATGTGTCCGTGAAACGAAGAAGGGAGTCTGAGGGATGAAATCCCTCAGGCAGGTCTTAGGGCGGCAGCCCTAACGTCTCCCCATTGGCGGGCTTCACGTCTCCTGGCTGCGGTCGCGGCGAAAGGGCCAGCCGGCCTCCTCAAGCGCGATGTCGCGATGGGTGACGTTGACCGTCTGCCCCAGCGCGCGCAGATGGGCGCACAGCGCTTCGCTGATGGCGACGGAGCGGTGCGCGCCGCCGGTGCAGCCGATGGCGATCATCAGACGGCGCTTGCCCTCGCGCTGGTACAGCGGGATCAGATAATCGACCATCGCGTACAGGTGGGCGAGAAACGCGCGGGTCTCCTCCTTGCCCAGCACATAGTCGCGCACGGGGGCTTCCAGACCGGTATACGAGCGGATCTCCTTAATATAGAAGGGATTGGGCAGAAAACGCACGTCGAACACCAGATCGCTCTCGCGCGGGATGCCCCGCTTGTAGCCAAAGGACATGATCTCCGTGCGCAGCAGGTGCTGGCTCTGCCCCTGCGCAAGCAGCGCGTCGACAGCGGCGCAGGTCTCGCGGGCCTTCATACCGGTGGTGGAAAGCACATAGTTGGCCCGCTCGCGCAGCGGCTGGAGCAGCTCGCGCTCGCGGGCAATGCACTCCTCGAGCGTCTTGCCGCGCTTCATCAGCGGGTGGTCGCGGCGGGTCTCCTTGTACCGGTCGATCAGCGTCTCCGCGTCCGCTTCCAGAAAGAGGATGGAGACGTCGTGGGTGTCGATGCCGCTGTCGATAGCCTCGATGACGGCCTCCGCGTTGAACAGCGCGCCGCTGCGGGAATCCACACCCAGCGCGACCGGACGGTCAAGCTCCACCTTCTCGCACAGCGTGAACGCCTGGGAGAGCAGAAGCGGGGGCAAATTGTCCATGCATTGATAGCTGTTGTCCTCCAGATGCCTGAGCACGCTGGTTTTGCCCGCGCCGGACAGGCCGGTGACGATGAGAAACCTCATAGGATGCTTTCCTTTCGTATCGTTTGCGCAGATTAACCCTTGCGGTCCTCTCCCAGAATGCGGACCTCGGGCTCCAACATGACGCCGGTCTGCGCCAGCACGCGTGCCCTGACCTCATCCATCAGCGTCAGAATATCGTGTGCGGTCGCGTTGCCGAGGTTGATGATGAAGCCGGCATGCTTTTCGCTGACCTGGGCGTCGCCCACGCGCAGGCCGCGCAGACCGCATTCGTCGATCAGCTTGGCGGCAAAGAGGCCGGCCGGACGCTTGAACGTGCTGCCGGCGCTGGGATAACTGAGCGGCTGCTTCTCGCGGCGGGCGCGGTTGCACTCGTCCATGCGGGCGCGGATTTCATCGGGATCGCCGGGCGTGAGCTGCAGGGTCACATCGGTCACGATCACGCCTGCGTCCATCATCGCGCTGTGACGATAGGAGAAGTCCAGCTTCGGGCCCTCAAAGACGACGGGCTTGCCGTCGGACAGGGCAATCGCGTCCACGCGGGTGACCACCTGGGCAAGCTCGCCGCCGTACGCGCCGGCATTCATGACCACGCCGCCGCCGAGCGTGCCGGGAATGCCGGCCAGCTCGGACAGACCGGCAAGGCCTTCGCTGAGCGCAAACTGCGCCGCAGCGCTCAGCGTCACGCCGGCTTTGGCGCAGATCGTGTCGCCGTCGCGGAAGATGCCGGCGCAGTCGGAGGCGATGCGGATGACGAGACCGCGGATGCCGCCGTCGCGCACGAGCAGGTTGGAGCCGTTGCCGATGAGCGTCACCGGCACGCCGGCGTGTTTGGCGGCGCGCAGCGCGATGGGAATCTCCCGGGTATCGGCAATATTCACCAGTACATCGGCGGGGCCGCCGACGCGGAAGGTGGTATAGCGCACCATGGGGGCGCGGGGAATGATGCGTTCCGGCGCAAAATTGGCCGCAACAAGCGATTGAATCAGGGCGTCCATGGATGGTCCTCCATTGCTTGAATGACACTATTGTACCCCAATCTGCGAGGATAGACAAGCGGAATTTCGGGGCGGAATGCGCGGGCTGCTTTCTATAAATAGGGCGCAGAGACGACGGAAAAGATCTCCGGGGCATACACGAGCAGCAGCGCGAGCATGAGAAACGCAAAAAAGCGGAAAAGAAGCCTTCGCATCAAGATCACCCTGGCACAGCGTATGCGCGTGTCAAGCCGGCGTTTCAGACGGAGCTCAAAAATGTTCAAAAAAGTTCAAAAAAGGTATTGACAGAAGACGGATGAGGTAGTA
>JAGBDL010000149.1 GCA_017937505.1 Clostridia bacterium
AGCTGTTCATGCTTCCCCTGGGTCCAGGGTCGCAACCCTGGTCGTCTGGGGAGGGGGATGGGAGGTCCAGGAGGGTCTGGGGAGGGCATCGAAACCCTCCCCGACCCTTCTGGCCCCAGCGGAGCGCGTTCTCCCTAAAGCTACAAATTCGAGTAACAGTTCTTGTTAATTAACAAAACCTCCCTATCGTCAAATATGTTCTCACTCCGCCGTCGGCTCATCGCTCCTGTCCACCGCAGGGAGCGGCTGCGGCTTCTCCTGCGGCAGCGCATGCCAGTCAAGCAGCCCCTGCACCACGCCTCTGGCCACCTGCTGCCGGTAATCCTCCTGCATCAGCCGCGCCTCCTCCTCACGGTTGGAGAGAAAGCCGCACTCCACCAGCACGCTCGGCACGCCCAGCGTCAGGATGTAGTAGTCCCCGCCCAGCGCCGTCCGCTTCTGCCTGGGCTGCAGCTCCTCGATCATCGCGCTTTGGATGGCTCCGGCCAGCAGCCTCCCCGCCGGGCAGTCCTCGCGGTAGAACACCTGCGGCCCGCTCTCGCCCCGTCCGGCGTATTCGTTCATGTGGATGGAGAGCACCACGTCCGCGTCGTTCAGCCGGATGAGCTCAGCGCGCCGCTGCATGTCCTGGAGCTTTCTGCGGATCGGCGGGTGCTCGTCGCACAGCGCGTAGTCGCCCGTGCGCGTCATCACCACGTCCGCGCCCTGCTGCACGAGCAGCCTTTCCACGCGCTGCGCCACGTCAAGGTTGAGCCCCTTCTCCGGCACGCCGCTGACCCGGCCGACCGCGCCGCCGTCGTAGCCGCCGTGCCCCGCGTCCACCGCCACCGTCAGGCCTGCGAGCGGCTCCTGCACGCCCGCCGTCTGCGCGGGCGCAAGCTCCTGCGCGAACGTCTGCACGGCGCTTGAGCCTGCCGCGTACAGCAGCGTCAGCGTGCACAGCGTCGTTACGCCCAGCAGCATCCCCGTGTACAGCCGTATCCGATCCCGTTTTGCCGCCTTGCCCACATTCCCACATCCCCGCCTCTTGATATGCGGACATATGCGCGCGGCGGGGCAATCATGTCATCCGGGCGGCGGAAAATGGCAGCGCTGTCACAATCCTCCTTCATTTCCAATCAAATGTTACAATTCCTTTTCACAGCTTTTCCACGTTTCCCCACAGGTTATCCCCAGTTTTCCCCGGAATTGTCCACAAGCTTCATGCGTGGAACCCAAAGGATTTTTCGCCTTTTCCCCTAGGTTATCCACAGTTGTCCACAGGTCTTTCCGCGGAAGCTGTGTATAATTGTGGATAATTCGAGTTTTCCACAAGCCGAGGGATATGACAAAGCCGCGCCGACATGTTACGAAAGTGTAATAAATCAGACGCGACTTTGACATATTTGTTTGGAAATTCCCGGAAGAACTGTACAGTTTATACCAGCCGGAGCGACGGACAGGCGTTCAGCTCCAGCCCGGCGATCTCCCCGCGCATCAGGCGGTAGAAGCCCGCGCTTCCGATCATCGCCGCGTTGTCCGTGCACAGGATGGGCGGCGGCATCATCAGGCGGATGCCCGCCTTCTGGCACTTGTCGTTCATCGTGTTGCGCAGGCCGGAGTTGCTGGCCACGCCGCCCGCCAGCACCATGACCCTGCAGCCGGATTCCTTCGCGGCGAGCACGGCCTTGTCGCTGAGCAGCTCCACCGCCGCGTGCTGGAAGCTGGCCGCGATGTCCGCCGCCGGCACGTCCTGCCCGCTCTGGCGCAGCTTGTGCACCGTGTTGATCAGCGCGGTCTTCAGGCCCGAGAAGCTGTAATCGTAGCGGCCCGGGGTCTGCACGTGCGGCAGCTTGAGCGCATGGGGGTTGCCCTCGCGGCTCAGCTTGTCGAGCAGCGGGCCGCCGGGATACGGCAGGCCCAGCACGCGCGCCGCCTTGTCAAAGGCCTCGCCCGCCGCGTCGTCCATCGTCTGGCCCAGCAGCGTGTAGACGCCGTAGTCATCCACGCGCACGATGTGCGAATGGCCGCCGGAGGCCACCAGGCAGACGAACGGCGGCTCCAGGTCCCTGTGCGCGATGTAGTTCGCGCTGACGTGGCCCTCGATGTGGTTGACCGGGATGAGCGGCTTGCCCGCCGCGTACGCCAGCGCCTTCGCCGCCGACACGCCGATGAGCAGCGCGCCCACCAGGCCCGGGCCGTAGGTCACGGCGACGGCGTCCACGTCCGAAAGGGCCATGTTTGCCTTTTTGAGGCACTCGTCCACGACCGGATCCATGCTCTCCACGTGCTTGCGGGAGGCGATCTCCGGCACCACGCCGCCGTACATCGCGTGCAGCGGAATCTGCGAGGAGATGATCGAGGAGACGATCTCCCGGCCGTCGCGGATGATCGCCGCCGCCGTCTCGTCGCAGCTGGATTCAATCGCCAGGATCGTGGCGTGGCCGCTCGCGCGGAGCCTTTCCGCCTGCTCCCTGGCACTCTGTTCGTAATTCATGCGTTATCTCCCTTGAGCAGGCCATGCCCGCCCCCATTTCCGAACCGCTTTTCCAATCGCGCCCGCTGCGCGATGCCTCACGCAGCTTCCCGTTGGCTCAGATGCCTGCGGATCATGCGCTGCACGATCTCATGCAGGGCAATCAGCATCACCCACACGAGCAGGAAGACCCGCAGCGCCTGATTTGCGCCGCCCAGCATCGCCTGCTCAAACAGCGTCTGGGGCATCATGCGGATCAGGATGTCCGTCTGCGGATCCATCAGCCACAGGTCGTTGTCAAAGAGCACCTCGTGCACCGCCGTGAACATCTGCGCGAAGCCGCCCGCCGTGATTTCGTTCACCGTGTTCATCACAATCAGCATCAGCAGGCCGACCGCCGCCAGCGCGCCGATGAGCCTGGGCAGGTTGCGCTTTCTGAGCTTCGCGCCCGTCCAGGCCGTCACGACCGCCAGCGCCGCCGCGAGCGTCAGGTACGCCCTGCTCATGTTCGCCATCGACACCACGATCGCGCGCACATCGCACATGTGCTGCCGCTCGTCCTCATTGAGGATCTCCGGCAGCGTATCCGCCTCGCCGGTCACATAGGCCGCCAGCTCGCCGGCCACGGCCTGCTGCTGCGCCTGGTCAAGGCCGATATAAGCACTGACCTCCTCCTCAGAGGCAAAGCCGCCCTCCTGCATGACCGCCTGCCGGGACTGCACGGCATAAAACGTCTCGTCCCCGGCGATGTTTTTGACCGCCACGCCCACCGCGCCCAGCGCCGCAAGCAGCACCATCAGGCCCGTCAGGATGCCGGTGATCCATGCCATTTTCTTCATGATCTTTTCCTTCTTCACCGGAAAAGCCCTCCCCCACAGGGGAGGGCCGATCTTGTCATTGCATTTGCAGGTACGCCGTGATGAAGCCGTCGATCTCGCCGTCCATCACCGCGTCCACATTGCTCGTCTCATAGCCTGTGCGGTGATCCTTCACCATGGAATACGGATGGAAGACGTAGGAGCGGATCTGGCTGCCCCATTCGATCTTCTTCATCTCGCCCTTGATGTCGGCCATCTTCTCCTCGCGCTCTCGCTCGCGCAGCTCCAGCAGCTTGGCCTTGAGCATGCGGATACAGTTCTCACGGTTGTGCACCTGATCGCGGCTGGTCTGGGAGGAGACGACGATGCCGGTCGGGTAGTGCGTCATGCGCACGGCGGAGGAGGTCTTGTTGACGTTCTGTCCGCCCGCGCCGGAGGCGTGGTACACGTCCGTGCGCACGTCCTTCATGTCGATCTCGATCTCGTTGTCGTCGTCCTCGATGATCGGGGAGACGTCCAGCGAGGAGAAGCTCGTCTGGCGGCGGGCGTTGGCGTCAAACGGGCTGATGCGCACCAGCCGGTGCACGCCCTTCTCGCCGCGCAGGAAGCCGTAGGCGTTTTCGCCGGTGATTTCCATGGTGATGGACTTGAGGCCCGCCTCGTCGCCGTCCAGCAGGTCGATGACCTTCACGTCAAAGCCATGGCGCTCGCAGTAGCGCTGGTACATGCGGCTGAGCATCTGCGTCCAGTCCTGCGCCTCGGTGCCGCCCGCGCCGGCGTGCAGGGAGATATAGGCGTTGTTGCTGTCGTAGTCGCCGCGCAGCAGCGTCTCCAGGCGCAGCTCCGCCAGATCCTCCGTCAGCTTTTTGATCTCCTCGCCCGCCTCGGTCACGAGATCGGCGTCCCCCATCTCCTCGGCGAGCTCCATGGTCGCCTCCACGTCGTCCGCGCGCGCGACGAGCTTGCCGTAATGCTCCAGCTTGTTCTCGATGATGCGCACCTTCTTGGAGACCTGCGTGGAGCGCTCCAGATCATTCCAGAAATCCGGCTCGTTCATGGTCTCATGCAGCTCCATCTGCTGCTCCTTGAGGCCCTCGATGTTCAGCGCGCCGCCCACCTCGGTGATGCCCGCGCGGATCTGACCCAGCTGCTGGCGATACGTATCCAGTTCGATCACGGTGATTCACTTCCTTTATTCAATCCATGTCTGATGTCTTGCGTATGCGATTTCTCCCCCGGCTGCTGCACAGACCGGCAAGGCTCCCTCCTGAGGGAGCTGTCAGCGAAGCTGACTGAGGGAGTTCGTCATCTCCGCTGCGATTCTTGCCTTTGGCGCTTCGCGCTGGGGGGACGTTAGGGCTGCCGCCCTAAAACCCGCCTGAGGGATTTCATCCCTCAGACTCCCATGTTCGCTTCGCGCTTATGGCTCGCTGTTTTGAAGTTCAAGCCTCTTTGCCGCAGCAGTTCTTGTACTTCTTGCCGCTGCCACAGGGGCAGGGATCGTTGCGTCCGGGCTTTTTTGTCACCTTCTTGGTGCCCGCCGGGCCGCCCGCGGCCTTGGCCTGCTCCAGGTTGGTCTCCTTCACCTCGGCCACCTGCTTGCGCTCCTGCGGCACGTTGATGCGCGCCTGATACATCCTGCGCACGGTGTCCTCGCGGATCAGGTGCACCATCTCGTCGAACATGTCGTAGCCCTCGAGCTGATACTCCGTGATCGGGTTGCGGTTGGCGAAGGCGCGCAGGCCGATGCCGTCGCGCAGCTGATCCATCGCGTCGATGTGATCCATCCAGCGCTTGTCCACGCACGTGAGCAGCACCACGCGCTCCAGCTCGCGCGTATCGATGCCGATCTTGGCGAACTCCTCCTCGCGGATGGCGTAGAAGTCGCGCGCCTCCTGCTTGAGCATCGCGGTCAGCTCGTCCTTGGGGATGTGGCTGAGCTTGTCCTCATGCGCGGCAAAGAAGCCCACGCGCGCGCAGAGGCGCTCCATGTAGTTTTTGAGGCCCTCCATGTCCCAGTCGAGCGTGTCGTCGCCGTTGCCGCAGTACAGCGCGACGGCCGCGTCGATCAGCTTGTCCGCCATCGTCGCGATGGTGTCGTGCATGTCGCGGCCCTCGAGCACCTGCCTGCGCTGCTCGTAGATCTCCTTGCGCTGCTCGTTCATCACGTCGTCGTACTGGAGGACGTTCTTGCGGATCTCGTAGTTGCGGCCCTCGATGCGCTTCTGCGCGTTCTCGATCTGGCCGGTGAGCATCTTCGCCTCGATCGGCTCCGTCTCGCCCACGCCGAGCTTGGCGATCATGCCGCTGACCTTGTCGCTGCCGAACAGGCGCATCAGGTCGTCCTGCATGGAGATGAAGAACTGCGAGGAGCCCGGATCGCCCTGGCGGCCGGCGCGGCCGCGCAGCTGGTTGTCGATTCGGCGGGACTCGTGGCGCTCGGTGCCGATGATGTGCAATCCGCCCACGGCGACCACGCGGTCATGCTCGGCGTCGGTCTGCTTCTTGAAGTCGGCGTAGAGCTGCTTGTACACCACGCGGGCGTCGAGCACCTCCTGCGGGACGTCCTCGTTGAAGCCCGTGGCGTCCTCGATGACCAGCTCGTCGTAGCCCTTCTGCTTCATGGCGCGGCGGGCGAGGTACTCGGGGTTGCCGCCCAGCAGGATGTCCGTGCCGCGGCCCGCCATGTTCGTGGCGATGGTGACCGCGCCGTAGTGGCCGGCCTGCGCGATGATCTCCGCTTCCTTCTCGTGATACTTGGCGTTGAGCACCTCATGCGCGATGCCGCGCATTTTGAGCATCTTGGAGAGCAGCTCGCTGACCTCGACGGACACCGTGCCCACCAGGATCGGCTGGCCGGTCTTGTGGCGGTTCTCGATCTCGTCCACCACCTGCAGGAACTTGCCCTTGACGGTGGTGTACACCAGGTCGTTCATGTCCTTGCGGATCATCGGGCGGTTCGTCGGGATCTGCACCACGTCGAGCGCGTAGATGCCCTTGAACTCCTCCTCCTCGGTCTTGGCCGTGCCGGTCATGCCGGAGAGCTTCTTGTACATGCGGAAGTAGTTTTGGAAGGTGATGGTCGCCAGCGTCTTGCTCTCGCGCTCCACCTTCACGTGCTCCTTCGCCTCGATGGCCTGGTGCAATCCGTCGGAGTAGCGGCGGCCCACCATCAGGCGGCCGGTGAATTCGTCGACGATGATGACCTGGTCGTTCTGCACGACGTAGTCCACGTCGCGCTTCATCAGCGCGTGCGCGCGCAGCGCGGCGTTGATGTGGTGCACCAGCTCGTTGTTGGCCATGTCGGAGAGGTTCTCCACGCCGAACCAGCGCTCGGCCTTAGCGGCGCCGGCCTCGGAGAGGTTGCAGGTCTTCTTCTTCTCGTCCTTGACGTAGTCCTTGCGCATCGCCGCCTTCTCCTCTTCGGAGAGCGGGTTCTCCGCCCAGCGGTCCTCCTCCGGCTCCACGCCCTCCTGCAGGGTGCAGACGAAGCGATCCGCCTTCTCGTACATGTCGGTGGACTTGTCGCCCGCGCCGGAGATGATCAGCGGGGTACGCGCCTCGTCGATGAGGATGGAGTCCACCTCGTCCACGATGGCGAAGTAGTGCCCGCGCTGCACCATGTTCTTCTGGTAGATGACCATGTTGTCGCGCAGGTAGTCAAAGCCCATCTCGTTGTTGGTGCCGTAGGTCACATCGCAGGCATAGGCCGCCTTGCGCTCCTCCTGCGTCATGTCGTGGACGATCACGCCCACGCTCATGCCCAGGAAGCGGAAGATGCGGCCGATGTCCTCGCCCTGGAACTTGGCGAGGTAGTCGTTGACGGTGACGACGTGCACGCCCTCGCCGGTGAGCGCGTTGAGGTAGGCCGGCATGGTGGCCGTGAGTGTCTTGCCCTCGCCGGTCTTCATCTCCGCGATGCGGCCCTGATGCAGCACGATGCCGCCCATCATCTGCACGCGGAACTGGCGCTTGCCGGTCACGCGGAAGGTGGCCTCGCGCACGACGGAGTACGCCTCCGGCAGCAGCTGATCGAGCGTCTCGCCGTCCTGATAGCGTTTTTTGAATTCATCGGTCTTGGCGCGCAGCTCGCTGTCGCTGAGCTTCCTGTGCGCCTCCTCATAGGAATCGATTTTATCGACAATCTTTTGCAGTCTCTTGATCTCCCCGGCATTCGGGTCAAATAGCTTGCTGAATAAACCCATTGCTTTCCTCCAAACCGCGAAACGGTCCTCCCTGCGTATGATGCCAGGTTCCCATACTTCGCTAATGATATATTGTATCACCATCGGGCTTTTTTAGCAACCTTTTCAGCTATGATTCAAAAAAACGGTCAGCAGGCGGGAAAGCGCCTCTTCCTGCGCCAGGCACGGCGGTCAGAAGCCGGAACCAGGCGCACAGGCGTCCTCCGCGCTGGGGGAGAAAGGTTGAAAAAACACATTGCCCGTGATATGATAATATTCACGACAGGCCATATGTTCCGCCCGGGGAAAGGAAGAAAATATGCACACCAAGCTTCGCACGCGAATCAAAAAGCGTGAAATGGATCTGCCTCTGATCATCCTCATGCTGTCCGCAGCGATGCAACTCCTGCTGTGGGCGCGATTGAATCTGAGGCATCAGTACATCTTTGACTACGACGCCGCCAAGCTGTTCTACCATACCCTCTGCATGTGGCGCGAAAAGACGCTGCTGATCCCAGACTGGCTCTACATGACAACGGGCGAGTGGGACTGCGCCTCGCTTCCGGCGATCCTGTTTTATGGGCTGACCGGCGACATCAGGCTGGCCTTTGGCCTGGCGAATACGGTCAATACGCTGCTGTTCACGCTGGTGATCAGCCGGCTGTTCAGGGCCGTGCCGGTTCAGCACGGCAGGCAGAAGGGGATGCTTCTGGGCATCTGCCTGGTGCTGATGCCGTACTACTGGGATATGCTGGATTATTCCAACATGCTGTTCTACGGCGGCGCACAGTATGTCTACAAGGTTCTCCTGCCCGTGTGGCTGGTTTCGCTGTATGTCGGCATGCCCAGGCGAAAGCTCCCTGCCGCGCTGTATACCGCAGCCTTCCTGCTCCTCGTGCTGGCGACGGCCTCCTCCAGCGGCCTGTATGTCATGATGTGCGGCCTGTTTCCCATCCTGTGCTGCCGTCTGGTTCGTGCGATGGGCATCGAAAAAGGCCAGCTCAGCCGCCGCGATGTTTTCATCTCGGTTTCGACCGTCGTGGTCTTCATGGCCGGCTATCTCTTTCAGAAGGCCGCCCATCTGGATACCCGAATCGACGCCATGGAGCTGATCCCCATCCATGCCCTGCTGCCCAAGATTGCTCAGGTCGTCAGCGACTTCTTCAGCGTCACCATGATCCTCCACTATGAGGAGTATGTCCCGATCTTCTCGTTCACCGCGATCCTCTGCTACTGCAAGATCGCCGTGGTGGTGGTCGTATGCCTGATGGGCATGCGCGAGCTGCCTCATTGCTTCATGCTCAAGACCGCCTTTTCCGAGCCCGACTGGATACGGGATGACGAGCGGTTTGCCAAGGCGGCGCTCGGCTCGGTGTTTGTCTGGAACCTGCTCGCCCTCGTGCTGATTGAATCCCAGCCGAGATATCATCTGATCGGCTATATTCCGCTCATGCTTCTTGCCTGCATGGTGCTGGCGCAGAAGCTGGAGGCCTGCCCGCTGAACCGCCTGAAGAAGCTTTTGTGGCTTGCGGTCTCCGCCATGGTGATCCTGTTCGCAGCGATGCTGTTCTTCAATGCCCGCACGTCGGTCAACAGCAGCAAGGAACAGCGCAGCCTGCTCGTCATCGAGGAAGCCGAAAGGCAGGATGTCCAGACCGTCGTCGTGCTGGATGACAACTGGCTGACCGAGTTCACCCGACCGCTCGATCCGGACCGAACCTATATCACGTATTCCTCATCCGATCAGCAGCTCACCAATTCCGATGTGCCATCCTCCTTCAACGACATGAGCCAGCTTTCCGGGCGGCACATGCTCGTCACGCAGGATGCCTGTCCGATCGGGCAGCTGCCGGAGGAGATGCAGGCAAGGTACACGCTGGTCGGGGAGGATTCGTCCTTTCAATACCATATCGCCTCCGGGCAGACAAAGCCCTGAGCCTGAAACGCCGCCGCACAGCCTGGCCGTGCAGCGGCGTTTTGTATCAGATTACACGTTGAACAGCAGCTCGCCATACGTCGGCATCGGCCACAGACTGCTGTCCACGATCATCTCCAGGTGATCCACCGGCGCGCGCAGCACCTCCATCGCCGGGCAGACCTCGTCGTGATAGGCCCGCGCCTGCGCTTCGCCCGTCATGCCTGCGGCCTTCGCCTGCCTGGTGCGCAAATCGGAGAGCGCGGCGCTCGCCTGCCGGAGCAGCACGCTCACGCGCGTGAGCAGTTCGCGCTGCACGCCCGCGTCGATGCCCAGGCCTTCCACCTGCGCAACCGCGTCGGCCAGCTCCCGCGTGTAGCGGATGACCGCCGGGAGGATGTCCTTGCCCGCCATGTCGATCATTGTCAGCGCCTCGATGTTCACTGTCTTGGCGTAGAGCTCGTAGGAGACGTCCGCGCGTGCGCGCAGCTCCTTCTCGGTGTACACGCCGTGGCGCTCGAACAGCGCGACGGAATCCGCCCGCACGAGCTCAGGGATCGCGTCCACCATGCTCCTGATGTTGGGCAGACCGCGGCGCGCCGCCTCGGCCAGCCACTCGTCGGTATAGCCGTTGCCGTTGAAGATGATGCGCTGGTGCGCCGCCAGCTCGCGGCGGATGAGCGCATGCAGCGCTTCTTCAAAGCTCTCCGCCTTCTCAAGCTCGTCCGCGAACTGGGAAAGCGCGTCGGCGACGATGGTGTTGAGCACCGTGTTTGCGTCCGCGATGCAGCCGGAGGACGGCGGCATGCGGAATTCAAACTTGTTGCCGGTGAAGGCGAACGGCGAGGTGCGGTTGCGGTCGCCCGCGTCGCGGCGGATGACGGGCAGCGTGGACACGCCGACCTTCATGTTCGACACCGACGGTACGCTTTCCTCATTGCCCTCGATGATGTGCCCGACGATCGCCGTCAGCTGATCGCCCAGGAACATGGAGATGACCGCCGGCGGCGCCTCATGGCCGCCCAGACGGTGATCGTTGCCCGGATTGGACGCGCTCATGCGCAGCAGGCCCGCATGCTCGTCCACCGCCTTCATCACGGCGGCGAGCATCAGCAGGAACATGTCGTTGTGCTGGGGCTGCTTGCCGGGGGCGAGCAGGTTGCGCCCGCCGTCCGTCGTCAGGCTCCAGTTGTTGTGCTTGCCGCTGCCGTTCACGCCCGCGAACGGCTTTTCGTGCAGCAGGCATACCAGACCGTGGCGCAGGGCAACCTTCTTCATGACGTTCATGATGAGCATGTTCTCATCCGTCGCCAGGTTGGCGGTGTTGAAAATCGGCGCGAGCTCGTGCTGGGCCGGCGCGGCCTCGTTGTGCTCGGTCTTCGCCGGGATGCCCAGCTTCCACAGCTCCACATCCAGGTCGCGCATGTAGTTGCTCACACGCTCCTTGATCGCGCCGAAGTAGTGATCCTCCATCTCCTGGCCCTTGGGCGGCATCGCGCCAAAGAGCGTGCGGCCGGTGAAGATCAGGTCCTTGCGCTTGAGGTAGGTTTCGCGATCGACGATGAAGTATTCCTGCTCCGGGCCGACGGACGCGATGACCTTCTGCGTCTGCGTGTCGCCGAAGAGGCGGCAGATGCGCACCGCCTGCTTGCTGATGGCCTCCATCGAGCGCAGCAGCGGGGTCTTCTTGTCCAGCGCCTCGCCCGTGTAGGAGCAGAACGCCGTGGGGATGCACAGTGTCTTGGTGTCGCCGTTGTCGTAGATGAACGCAGGGCTGGTGATATCCCAGACGGTATAGCCGCGCGCCTCGAACGTCGCGCGGATGCCGCCGGACGGGAAGGACGACGCGTCCGGCTCGCCCTTGATGAGCTCCTTGCCGCTCAGCTCCATGATGACCGTGCCGTCGCCCTGCGGATTGATAAAGGAGTCGTGCTTTTCGGCGGTGGTGCCGGTCAGCGGCTGGAACCAGTGCGTGTAGTGCGTCGCGCCCATCTCAATCGCCCATTCCTTCATGGCGGTCGCCGTCGCGTCCGCCACCACGGGCTCCAGCTCCTCGCCCGTGGCCATGCTGCGCCTCAGGCTCCTGTAAATCGCCTTGGGCAGGCGCGCGCGCATTTCCTTGTCGCCAAACAGATAGCTGCCGTACATCTCGGGGATATTCAGTTTCTCGCTCATCAACGGTTCTCCTTTGATCCGTTCGCCGCAACGCGCGGCGCTTTTTTCCTGCTTAAGCCTTCGGGCCAAAACCCATACTACAATACACCATTGCCGCGCCAAATGCAATTTGAAAAGCTTTTGGGCGACAATTGCCTAATATTCTTCCGTTTTTCCACCGAAAACTTTGTTATGTAAATTCTTCCGCCGCGCGCCGTCCCCGGGCACAGCGCAGCAGGCTTCACATCGTTTCCGCGGCGGCTGGCATCTCTTCCAGACGAAAGCCGCTGGCATTTGCTGCTCGCCTCCATGCTGTCGTGGCCGGGCTTAATCGCCGCCGGCTTTCCAGCATAAACTGAAAAAGCAGGCCGCGCCACGCTTTCCCGCACGGCATGCCCGCGATGCGCCCGGGAGAAAATCCTCGTGCGGCAGCGCGGACACACCGCCGCTTATGCGCATATTCTGCCATCAGGCAGGCGCGAATCGATGCGCATGTCCGGCGGGACTCGCCGCCGCAAAGCCAAATTAGACGGAGGGATTCTCATGGCGCACTATGCGGTTCGCGAAAGCCCGCCCCTGCGGGGAGAGATACCCATCAGCACGTCCAAAAACGCCGTGCTGCCCATCATGTGCGGCGCGCTGCTGACGCGCGAGGACGTGCGCATCGAAAAGCCGCCCAGCCTAACCGACGTCAGCACCCTTTCCTCGCTGCTGGAAGCCTGCGGATGTCGCGTCAGGCGCGAGTCGGGCGCGCTCATCCTCACGGCAAGCGACTTCAGAAATCCGCAGGACGAGGAGGACGTGCGCAAGATGCGCGCTTCCGTGCTCGTTTTGGGGCCGCTTCTGGCGCGGCTGCATGAGGCGCGCATTCCGCTGCCGGGCGGCTGCGCGATCGGCCAGCGGCCCATCGACCAGCACCTCAAGGGCATGAGCGCGCTGGGCGCGAAGGTGCACTTTGATCACGGCGGCGTGACGCTCTGCGGGCGGCTGCGTGGCGCGACGATCTACCTCGACATGCCGTCCGTCGGCGCGACGGAGAACCTGCTCATGGCCGCGACGCTCGCCGAGGGCACCACCCGCATCGAGAACGCCGCCAAGGAGCCGGAGATCGTCGATCTCGCCGCGTTCCTTGCGTCCATGGGCGCGAGGATTTCCGGCGCGGGCACGTCCACCATCGTCATCGAGGGCGTGACCGCCCTGCACGGAACGACGTGGCAGCCCATCGCCGACCGCGTGGAGGCCGGCACCATGGCCTGCGCCTGCGCGATCACCGGCGGCGAGCTGATGCTGCGCGGCGCGCGGCCCGATCACCTGCGCAGCCTGCTCTTCAAGCTCAGCGAAGCGGGCGTACATATTCACGACACGCCGGGCGGCCTGCTGGTTCTGGGCCGGGCCAAGCAGCCCTTTGAGATCCGCACGATGGTCTATCCCGGCTTCCCGACCGACCTGCAGGCCCCGATGATGGCCGTCGCCTGCAAGACGCCCGGCACCAGCGTATTCCTGGAAACCATCTTTGAAAACCGCTTCATGCACGCCGCGGAGCTCTCGCGCCTGGGCGCGCACATCCGCGTGGAGAACCG
>JAGBDL010000014.1 GCA_017937505.1 Clostridia bacterium
CGTCGAGGTTGCTTTGATAGATCGACGCGAAGCTCAGCCGCTCGCACAGGGGCGTCAGGTCGCTCTCGGCCTCCTCGAGCACGCGCTCGTTGAACTTGAGCCAGGAGAGCTCCCGGTTCATGTAGATGGTCTGGTTTGTCATGGGTTCCATTGAAAAGCATCCTTTCGTCATGGACTTGCGCTGTCCCTTTGATTATAACGGACTTTTCGGCAAAAATCCACACAAAAATCCCCGCAGAACAACCGCCCGCGGGGATTTTACGCGTATTTTACTTTTTGAATTTCTGCACGACGTCCAGCACCGCGTCCGCAACGTACTGCGCCTTTTCCCGTCCGAGGGTGGAGTACATCGGCAGAGAGATTTCGCTCTCGGAGAACGCGTAGGCCTTCGGGAAGTCCTCGGGCTTGTAGCCGTAGCGCTTCGTGTAGGCGCTCATGGTGTGCAGCGCGATGAAGTGCACGCTCACGCCGACGTTGCGCGCCTTGAGCTCCTCGATGAACTGATCGCGCGAGATGGTCAGCCGCTCCGGCACGATGCGCAGGATGTACAGATGACGGCTGTGGTGGCAGTAGGCCGGCGTCTTCTGCAGGCGCAGCTGCGGCACGTCCCGGAAGGCCTCCTCGTACACGTCCACGGCCTCAAAGCGGCGGCGCTGCATGTCGTCCATGCGTTTAAGCTGCGCCAGCGCCAGCGAGGCCTGGATGTCGAACATGTTGTACTTGAAGCCCGGCTCCTCAATGTCGTAGCGCCAGGAGCCACTCTTGCCGTAGCGGTTCCAGGAGCCCGCGCTCATGCCGTGGCAGGAGAGGATGCACGCCTTTTTGTAGACCTCCTCGTCGTCGGTCACCAGCGCGCCGCCCTCGCCGCAGGCGAGGTTCTTGGTCGCGTAGAAGGAATAGGAGACGGCGCCCTGGGGATGATGGCCGATGAGCTCGCCGTTATAGCGGGTCTCCACGGCGTGCGCCGCGTCCTCGGAGAGGAACAGGCCATAGCGCTCGCACAGTCTGCCGATCTCGCCGATGTCCGCCGCCAGGCCGGAATAATGCACCGGCACGACCGCGCGGGTTTTGTCCGTGATCTTCTTTTCAATCTCTTTGGGATCGATGAGGCCGGTTTCCGGATCGATATCGGCAAACACCGGCGTCGCGCCGACGTGCAGGATGGTATTGGCGCTGGAAGCGAAGGTCAGCGGCGTGGTGATGACCTCGTCGCCCGGGCCGATGTCCTGGGTCATCAGGGCCAGATGAAGCGCCGCGGTGCAGGAATTCACGCCCACGCAGTACTTCGCGCCCACATATTCGGCAAAACGCTTTTCAAACTCAATCGTTCGGGGGCCCTTCGCCCACCAGCCGGAGCGCACAGTATCACTCACAGCCTGCACTTCCGCATCCGTGATGTCCGGCACGCAGAACGGCATCCAATCGCTTCTGACTTTGAAATCGTTCATGGGAACACTATCCTCCTGCCCGAATATTCGGGCATAAATGCGCATAATATTGATAGATGCATTATAGCACACGAAAACGCTTTCTTCAAGTATGGATACAAACCGTCACCCCCAAATATAATATAATACAAACGCTTTACATGGTTTTACAAAGATTCCGGGCCGCAATTCGGCCATCTCCGACAATTCATGAACGAAAGTTCATAAAAATTTCTCGCGCAGGGTTGACAACGCGATGTACGCCTGCTATAATGCGATCAATCCAATACAAACCGTTTGAGGGAAGAGAAGTAAAGATCCCACCCTGTTTCAGAGAGCCGCCGTCGCTGGGAGTGCGGTACAGAAGGATGTTGAAATGGACTTTCCGAGGGCCCTGTCAACCGGCGTTTCCGCCTTATTAGACAGGGACGGGACGCAGACCCGTTATCAGGCTGCACCGTATGTTGGTACGGGGTAAAGCGGGCCGAAAGGCCAAACTGAGTGGCACCACGGAAGAATCTTCCGCCTCATGTTCCGTAAGGAATATGAGGCGTTTTTGTTTCCCTGGTCTCGGCGCTTCATCCACGACTGGTCACTGTTTTCCAACCGACTGAGCAAAACATCTAGGAGGAACACATCATGAAGCGCATCATTTCTGTCATCGTCTGCATCGCCATGCTTCTCGCCGCCGCCATCTCCTTCGCGGAAACCTACACCGTCGGCATCGGCCAGTTCGCGCAGCACGGCTCGCTGGACAACTGCTACCAGGGCTTCGTCGAGGGCCTCGCGGAGGCGGGCATCGTGGAGGGCGAAAACCTCAGGATCGACCTGCAGAACGCGCAGGCGGACATGGGCATCGCCCAGCAGATCGCCGCGCAGTTCGCCAGCGCAAAGGTGGACATGATGGTCGGCATCGCTACCCCGATGGCGCAGGCCTGCTACAACGCCGCCGCCGGCGCCATCCCGACGATCTTCACCGCCGTCACCGATCCGGTCGCCGCGGGCTTTGCAGACGCTGACGGCGTGGCCGCGGGCGAAATCACCGGCACCTCCGACGCGCTGCCGATCATGGCGCAGCTGGAAACCATCCGCGCCATGATGCCGGAAGCCAAGAAGATCGGCATCCTCTACACCACCAGCGAGGTCAACTCCATCTCCGCCATCGAAATCTACAAGAGCATGGCCGGCGATTACGGCTTTGAGATCGTCGAGTCCGGCGTCTCCACCACCGCGGACATCCCGCTGGCGCTGGACGCGCTGCTGGGCAAGGTCGACTGCCTCACCAACCTGACCGACAACACCGTCGTCTCCGCCCTCGCGCTGGTGCTGGACAAGGCGAACGCCGCGGGCAAGCCGGTCTTCGGCTCCGAAATCGAGCAGGTGAAGCTGGGCTGCGTCGCCGCGGAAGGCCTTGACTACATCGCTCTGGGCCGCCAGACCGGCCTGATGGCCGCCAGGGTGCTGAAGGGCGAGGCGAAGGCCAGCGAGATCCCGTATGAGATCATCACCGAGCCGGGCCTGTACGTCAACACCGAGGCGCTCGCGAAGTTCGGCATCGTGCTTTCCGACGAGCTCGCCGCCAGGGCCAACGAGGTGGAGTAACGAAGGGAACGTTCAGGGGCTCTGTCCCCGAACCCCTGCAAGGGACATCGTCCCTTGACCCTTCTTCGCTTCGCGGCGGCTCCATGCAAGCCAGCTGTCGGCGAACTCCGTTCGCCAGCGGGAAAGGCCGGTATCACCGCAGAGCCTGCCTGAAATGCGTTGACGAATCAAGCTTCTTGTTTCACATCATTTCTGACGGAGGTATCCCATGAATCTTCTTCTGAGCGTCCTTGAGCAGGGCCTGATTTACGCCGTCCTCGCTCTGGGCGTGTACATCACCTTCAAAATTCTGGACTTTCCGGATATGTCCGTCGATTCGTCCTTCCCGCTCGGCGCCGCCGTCACCGCCCTGATGATTCAGGGCGGGTTTTCTCCGCTGCTGACGCTGCCGGTCTCCATGATCGCCGGCGCCATCGCGGGCTCGATCACAGGCATCATTCACGTCAAGTTCAGGGTGCGCGACCTGCTGGCGGGCATCATCGTCATGACGGGCCTGTACTCCGTGAACCTGCACATCGCCGGCCGCGCGAATGTCCAGCTCTTCTCCTTCAACACCATCTTCAAGAACGATTTCATCTCCGGCCTGCCGTCATCCATCCAGCCCTACGCGCCGGTCATCATCCTGGCGGTCGTCACCCTCGCGGTCAAGCTGCTGATGGACGCCTACCTCGCCACGCGCTCGGGCTTCCTGCTGCGCGCCACCGGCGACAACGCGACCCTCGTCGCCACGCTCGCCAAGGACGCCGGCAAGGTCAAGATTCTCGGCCTGTCCATCGCCAACGCGCTCGTCGCGCTCTCCGGCTGCATCATGTGCCAGTACCAGCGCTATTTTGACATCTCCATGGGCACCGGCACGCTGGTGCTCGCGGTGGCCTCCGTCATCGTGGGCACGCAGCTGCTCGCCGGCATGCGCTTCCTGCGCGCGACGACCGCCGTGGTGCTGGGCTCCATCCTCTACAAGGGCTGCGTTGCCCTGGCGCTGAGCCTCGGCCTGTCGCCGTTTGATCTCAAGCTTGTCACCGCCGTGCTGCTGCTGATCATCATCATCGCCGGCGGTCAGAACAGAAAGAAGGGGAAGCGCCATGCTTGAACTGAAGAACATCGTCAAGATCTATCAGGGCGGCACGGTGAATGAAACCTGCCTGTTCGACGGCTTCAGCCTCACCATTCCGGACAGGCAGTTCGTCTGCGTCGTGGGCTCCAACGGCTCGGGCAAGACCTCCCTGCTCAACATCATCTGCGGCTCCATCCCCATCGACGACGGCGAAATCCTCATCGGCGGCGAGAACATCACCCGCATGCCCGAGCACAGGCGCCACCGGCGCATCGGCCGCGTCTATCAGGACCCCGCGCGCGGCACCTGCCCGTCGATGACCATCCTGGAGAACATGTCCATGGCGGACAACAAGGGCAAGCCGTTCAACCTCATGCCCTGCGTCAACCGCAAAAAGGCCGAGGAATACCGCGCGATGCTTTCACAGCTGGGCCTCGGTCTGGAGGACAAGATGGGCGTGAAGGTCGGCAACCTCTCCGGCGGACAGCGCCAGGCGATGGCCCTCCTGATGAGCACGATGACGCCCATCGAGTTCCTGATTCTGGACGAGCACACCGCCGCGCTCGACCCGAAGACCGCCGAGATCATCATGCAGCTGACCGGCAAAATCGTCGCCGCCAAGCAGCTGACGACCATCATGGTCACGCACAACCTGCGCTACGCCGTCGAGTACGGCGACCGCCTGCTGATGATGCACCAGGGCCGCGCGGAGCTGGATCTCTCCGGCGAGGCGCGCAGGAATCTCAGGGTCGAGGATCTTCTGGCCAAATTCAACGCCATCAGCATCGAGTGCGGCAACTGATTGTCACCTGCACAAACGGTCAAAGCCCTTGCTTTGGCCGTTTTCTCATGCTATAATATCCCCGTTGTCTGTAAATTCTGCGCGGAGCTTTCCATGACATTCTGTAATCTCCGGCGCGCAAAAGAGGCGGTTTTCTGTGATCGGTTTGGGAACAATCATCAATTCCGCGTTCGTGCTGGCCGGCGGCCTGTTGGGCTTTCTGTTCGGCAAGGCGCTCAAGGACAGCTATCAGGACATCATGGTCAAGGCCTGCGGCGTGAGCACGATCTTTATCGGCGCAAGCGGCGCATTCAAGCACATGCTCACCATCGCGGACGGGCAGCTGGGCACCACCGGCGAAATGCTGCTGGTGATTTCGCTGTGCCTGGGCGGTCTGATCGGCGAGATTCTGGGCATCGAAGCCAATCTGGAGCGCTTCGGCGAGTGGCTCAAGGTCAGGAGCCATTCCGAGCGCGACCCGCGCTTCATCGAGGGCTTCACCTCCGCGTCCTTCACGCTGTGCATCGGCGCGATGGCGATCATCGGCCCGATGAACGACGCGCTGTACCACGACTACACGATCCTGACCACCAAGGGCATCCTGGACATGATCATCGTCATGGCGCTCACGGCCTCCCTGGGCAAGGGCGCGGTCTTCTCCGTGATCCCGATGGCGATCTGGCAGGGGCTGATGACCGTGCTGGCGGCCTTCATCGGCCCGCTGATGACCGACGCGGCGCTCTCCTGTCTGTCCATTGTGGGCAATGTACTCATCTTCGGCGTGGGCGTGAACCTCGCCTTCGGCAAGCGGATCAAGGTGGCAAACTATCTCCCCGCGCTGATCATCGCTGTGGTCTGGTCCCTCTTCTGAGCGGCGCGCGAATTTGCCGAAAACCGAAAAAAGTTATTGACAAACGCACCGGCTGCGATGTATAATATGTATCGTTAACGGGGCATTAGCGCAGTTGGTAGCGCGTTTGAATGGCATTCAAAAGGTCAGGGGTTCGACTCCCCTATGCTCCACCATAAAAGGACGCTAATCTTGATACAAAGGTTAGCGTTTTTTCTTTGTCCGAAAAGCCTTGCACCGCAGGGCTTTTTTCAATTTGCCGGGTGCATGGAAAGAGATTTTCCCCTATTCTATGGGTGCAAAAGGCGTCTTATGTTGGTTTCCCCCTGTTGAGTTATTCTAGTTGGGTGCATAATAAAACGGCTGCCGGTTGTTGAATTGGCGCCGTTTTATATTGGGTACATATGAGGTGTTCTTGAAATACCGAGTATGAATGCGAATCAGATGGTTTCGTGCGTCGCATTGGCGGCATCCCAGCCGTTTGTTTTCAATGACTCCGACAGACAAGCTCACCCTTTTGATCCCTGTATTTTCCTGCTTTCGATGGATTCCAGGACGGCCTGAACTGTGACATTGTTACAGACGCACACCTGATGCTGGTGTATGATTACATCATCATGAATATGCTGGAAAGAACGGAGGCAAGATGATGAAACGTCTGTTCATTCTTTTACTGACACTCATGCTTTTGACCGGATGCACTGCGCGTCCTTCGGCGGGCACGTATCGCCAAATCACCGCGCAGGAAGCTGCGGAGCTGATGGAAAGCGAAACCGGGTACATTGTGCTGGATGTGCGCACACCCGCGGAGTATGCCGAGCGGCATATCCCCGGTGCCATCAACGTGCCCAATGAGACGATTGGCAGCACAGCACCCGAGCAGCTGCCCGACAGGAAACAGCTGATTCTCGTCTACTGCCGCAGCGGCAACCGCAGCAAGCAGGCAGCGGACAAGCTGGTCGCCCTCGGCTATACGAACATCGTCGAATTCGGCGGCATCAACAGCTGGCCGGGAGAAACCGTCGCAGGTAACGAGTGACAAAGTCACGGAAGTGTCCGCCTCGATCGTGTATACTATGATCCATCCCGACAGGAATACGAAGGAGGCACAAAGCATGTCTGTTATTCATATCGACAGGAACAATTTTGCAAGCGAGGTTCTGCGCAGCGACAAGCCCGTCCTGCTGGACTTCTGGGCGTCCTGGTGCGGCCCGTGCCGGATGGTCAGTCCCATCATCGACGAAATTGCCGCCGCGCGCAGCGACGTCCGCGTCGGAAAGATCAACGTGGACGAGCAGCCGGAGCTGGCCCGCCAGTTCGGGATCATGAGCATTCCCACGCTGGTGGTCATGAAAAACGGGCGGATCGTGAGTCAGGCGGTGGGCGCACGTCCCCGCAGCGCGATTGAGTCCATGCTGAATGTGGGGTGAGCGTATGGGATTCTTCGATTTTTTCAGACAGCCCGATATCGATCAGGGAGTACAAACCTTTCACCGAACGCCCGGCGCGGTGCTGCTGGATGTGCGCACGCCGGAGGAATACCGTCAGGGGCACATCCCCGGCAGCCGGAACCTTTCACTGCAGGCCATCGGCGCAATGCCCGGCATGATCGAGAACCGCGAAACGCCGCTGTTTGTCTACTGCCAGAGCGGTGCCCGGAGCAGCCAGGCGGTGAGCCTGCTTCGGCGGATGGGCTATACGAACGCGCAGAACATCGGCGGCATCGCCAGCTATATGGGAAAGGTGGAACGATGACATGAAGGTTGTGATTGTCGGCGGCGTGGCGGGCGGTGCAACCGCTGCGGCACGCATCCGCAGGCTGGATGAGCAGGCGGAGATCGTGGTTTTTGAGCGCTCCGGGTATATTTCCTATGCGAACTGCGGCCTGCCCTACTACATCGGCGGCGTCATTGAAGACGCCGAAGAATTGACTCTTCAAACGCCGGAGAGCTTCTTTGCCCGCTTCCGCGTGCAGATGAAGGTGCTCCACGAGGTGACGGCCATTCACCCAGACAGGAAGACCGTATCCGTTACCAATCTGCAAACGGGCGAGCGCTTTGAAGAAAGCTACGACAAGCTCCTGCTCTCCCCCGGCGCAAAGCCCACACAGCCGCGCTTTCCCGGCGCGGACAGCGACAGGCTGTTCACCCTGCGCACGGTGGAGGACACGCTGCGCATCCGCGCGTATATTGATGAACACCATCCCCGCTCCGCCGTGCTGGCCGGCGGCGGCTTCATTGGGCTGGAGCTGGCGGAAAACCTTCGGGAGCTGGGCATGGACGTGACCATCGTGCAGAAGCCCATGCACCTGATGACGCCCTTTGACGCGGACATGGCTGCGCTCATTCACGGGGAAATGCGCCAGCATGGCGTGAAGTTGGCGCTGGGGCACACCGTCGAAGGTTTTGCGCAGCGGGACGGCGGCATGGATGTGCTGCTTCAGGACGCAGCGCCTCTCCACGCGGACATGGTCATTCTGGCCATCGGCGTAACGCCGGATACAGGTTTGGCAAAGGACGCCGGGCTTGAGCTGGGCGTCCGGGGCAGCATCGCGGTGAGCGACCGGATGGAGACCTCCGTGCCGGACATCTACGCCGTGGGCGATGCGGTGCAGGTCAGGCACTTTGTCACGGGTCAGGACGCGCTCATCGCGCTGGCCGGGCCAGCCAACAAGCAGGGGCGCATTGCGGCGGACAACATCTGCGGCGGAGACAGCCGGTATACAGGATCGCAGGGCAGCAGCGTACTCAAGGTCTTCGACATGACAGCGGCGCTCACGGGTCTCAACGAGACGCAGGCCGCAGCGGCGGGGCTTGATGCGGACGCGGTGATCCTCTCGCCCATGAGCCACGCGGGCTACTACCCGGGCGGCAGGGTCATGACGATGAAGGTGGTCTTTGAGAAGGAAACCTATCGCCTACTAGGTGCGCAAATCGTCGGCTTTGAGGGCGTGGACAAGCGCATCGACGTGCTGGCGACCGCCATCCGCGCAGGCATGAAGGCCACAGAGCTGAAGGATCTGGAGCTTGCCTACGCGCCACCGTATTCCTCCGCCAAGGACCCGGTGAACATGGCGGGCTTCATGGTGGACAACATCGCGCGCGGTCTCCTTCGCCAGTGGCATCTGGCCGACGCGGACAGCCTGCCGCGAGACGGCAGCGTCACGCTGCTGGACACGCGGACGCTGGGCGAATACAGAGCCGGGCATATCGAAGGCTTCATCAACATTCCCGTGGACGACCTGCGGGAGCGGCTTCATGAGCTGGATCGCACCAAGCCCGTCTACGTCATCTGCCAGAGCGGCCTGCGCAGCTATATTGCCTGCCGGATTCTCGCTGGGCACGGCTTTGATTGCTACAACTTCTCCGGCGGCTATCGCTTCTACGCTGCGGTGACGCAGGAGCGATGCCTGGCAAAGGCCGCGAGTGCGTGCGGCATGGACGCCTGAATATGACGCGCCCATCCTCCCGTCTTTGAGGAGGATGGGCGCTGCTTTGCTTATGAGGCCAGTTCGTTCATGACGCCAGTTCGTTCAGCTTTTGTGCGTTGGTGATTTCAACCGCACCGCGGGAGAGGCGCACCAGCCCCTCGCTCTGGAAGTAGCGCAGCATCCGGGTGACGACCTCCCGCGCGGTGCCCAGGTGGTTGGCGATGGTCTCGTGCGTGAGATGGAGCACGGCGGTTCCTTCGAGTGCGCTCTCGTCAAGCAGAAAGCGCGCCAGCCGCCTGTCAAAGCTCTTCCACATGATCTGCTCCATCAGCCACATCACCTCTGAAAACCGGCCGGCTATGATCTCCGTGGTGAAGTTCGCCGCCGGGGCGGATTGCTGGGCTACGCTCTGATACACATCGGCGGGAATAATGAACAGCTTCGTGTCCTTCTCCGCTGCGATCATGATCTCAAACTGCATGGAGCGAAGCATACAGGACGCGGAAAACAGGCAGATGTCCCGCTCAAACAGACGGTAGAGGGTGATCTCCCTGCCTTCGTCGGAGAGGATAAAAGCGCGCAGCTGCCCGCTGCGCACAAGCAGCAGCCCCGTGCACTCCGTGCTGCTGCCGGCAAGCACCGTTCCCTTCGGGATATACCGGCAAATGGCGCTTTCCGACAACTTCCGTTGCTGCGACGGTGTCAGCTGCGCCCAGATGGGGAAAAAGTCCTGCACATCCATGATGGACACCTCATTTCTATTTGCCAGTATACCTGAATTATCGGCATATGTCAATTATTATTGTTGACATATGCCGTAAATCTTTGCTATACTGGGTGCAGAATCAGAATGGAAGGAGCTGGGGTATCTGGCAAGACCGAGAAAATGCCGCCGGGTGTGCGACTATCCCCGGACGCTGGCCTTTTCGCCGGAGGAAAGCGGCGCATGTCAGCCGCCCGTCATCCTGACGGTGGATGAATACGAGACGATCCGCCTTATTGACAAGGAGGGACTCTCGCAGGAGCAGTGCGGTGAACAAATGCAGGTAGCCCGCACCACGGTACAGCAGATCTACGCCAGCGCGCGTAAAAAGCTCGCAGATGTGCTGGTGGACGGCCTGCGCCTGCGGATCGAGGGCGGCGATGTGGAGCTGTGCGGCGGAGGAAATCCGGGCTGCGGCGGCTGTCATAAACGGAGAATCATGGAGCAATACGCAAAGCCGAAAGGAGACGCCATCATGAGAATTGCGGTCACCTACGAAAATGGAGAGATCTTTCAGCACTTTGGCCACACGGAGCAGTTTGGGCTCTACGACGTGGAAGACGGACAAATCGTATCCTCCGAGGTGGTGGATGCAGCGGGCAGCGGACACGGCGCACTCGCGGGGATGCTCAGCGCGCTGCATGTGGATGCGCTGATCTGCGGCGGCATCGGCGGCGGCGCACAGCAGGCGCTGGCGGCAGCTGGCATCCGGCTCTATGCCGGCGTAACCGGCAGCGCCGACGCGGCGGCACAGGCTCTGGCGGAGGGCAAGCTGGCCTGCAATGCCAACGCAACGTGTTCCCATCACGGGGAACATCACGAGGGCAGCTGCGGCAGCCACGGCTGCGGTCATCATTCCTGCGGGGAAAAGTGATAAAGTCACGGAACGAATCAGGCAGGACGTGTATACTGATCACATAGGAGGCGGTGAAACCATGAAGCAATACGTTTGCACCATCTGCGGATTCACCTACGACGAGGCCAAGGGCATCCCGGAGGCGGGGATTGCCCCGGGAACCCGGTGGGCGGATCTGCCGGAGGACTGGGTGTGCCCGCTGTGCGGCGCAAGGAAATCCGATTTCAGAGAGAAGGCCGAGCCGGTCAGCACCGGCGCGGCAGCGGTGGACAAGCCCCACGTGGACAAGGAGCTGTCCGCCATGGAGATGAGCATCATCTGCTCCAACCTCGCCAGGGGCTGCGAGAAGCAGTACATGCCCCGGCAGGCGGAGGACTTCAGGACGCTGGCGGATTTCTTCCGCAGCAAGGCGGAGCCTGCGAAGGAAGCTGGCACGGACAGGCTGCTGGCACTCATCGAGCACGACCTGACCGTGGGCTATCCCTACGGCAATGCTGTAGCGGGAGAAAAGCCGGATCGCGGCGCGCTGCGCTGCCAGGTCTGGAGCGAGAAGGTCACCCGGATGCTGAAATCCTTGCTGACCCGCTATCAGGCCGAAGGAGAAAAAATGCTGGAGAATACCGGCGTCTGGGTCTGCACGGTGTGTGGCTTTGTCTATGTGGGCGACACTGCGCCGGAGCTTTGCCCGGTGTGCAAGGTACCTAGCTGGAAATTTGAAAAGGTGGAAGGGAGGGCCTGACCATGAGCGAAAAGTACGCCGTCCGGAATCTTCGCCTGTGTACCAAGGACTGCCTGTGTCTGTATGTCTGCCCCACCGGCGCCACGGACACGGAGAACAGTATCATCGACCCGGAGAAGTGCATCGGCTGCGGTGCCTGCGCCGAGGCCTGCCCCTCTGCGGCGATCTCCATGGTGCCCAAGGAGCTCCCTGTGCAGCAACCTAAGGAGGACAAGGTCGTGGAGGCGCTGCGCGGCCTGATTGGGAGCAAGGCCAAGGCGGAGAGTATCGCCGCCCAGCTGCCCGACGCGCTGAGCGCCGCCGTCGCAAAGTCTTCCCGCTTAATGGCGGAGGATCTGTGCCGCGAGGCGGGCTTCATGCTCCCGCAGAGCGGCAATACCAAGGCATTTCTTGAGAGCATCAAAACAGTTCCAGGTGTCCCGATCGGGGCCGTCGAGGATCTGCTTCACACCCTGAAATTCAACGAGAAAACGGAGGAAAAGAAAATGGAGAAGTGGAAATGTACCGTCTGCGGCTATGTACATGAGGGCCCGATGACCCCGGATTTCAAGTGTCCCATCTGCAAGCAGCCCGCCGAGAAGTTCGTCAAGATCGAGGACGCTGCCCCTGCGAAGAATCCCTACGCCGGCACCAAGACCGAAAAGAACCTCTGGGAGGCCTTCGCCGGCGAGAGCCAGGCACGCAACAAGTACACCTACTTTGCATCTGTCGCCAAGAAGGCCGGCTACGAGCAGATCGCTGCGCTGTTTCTGCAGACGGCGGAGAACGAGAAAGAGCACGCCAAGCTGTGGTTTAAGGCGCTGGGCGAGCTGGGCGACACGGCGGAGAACCTGCTTCACGCCGCCGAGGGCGAGAATGCCGAGTGGACGGACATGTACGAGCGCATGGCGCGTGAGGCTGAGGAGGAGGGCTTTGCCGCGCTGGCGGCGCAGTTCCGCGGCGTTGCGGCCATCGAGAAGGCGCACGAGGAGCGCTACCGCGCGTTGCTTCAGAATGTGGAGACTAAGGCCGTGTTCGAGAAGAGCGGCGTGATGGTCTGGGAATGCCGCAACTGCGGTCACATCGTGGTCGGCACCAAGGCGCCAGAGGTCTGCCCCGTCTGCAAGCATCCGCAGGCGTATTTCGAGGTTCGCAAGGAGAACTACTGAGGACATGCCTGCTGAGCAGGTCTGGCAGACGCATTTCCCTCACCTTTGATAAAGCATCAGCCCCATCTGATCAAGTATCAATAGAAACGAGCGAAATAGATCACATTTTTACTGGCAGAATCTCCTCCCGTTTTACTTTGCGCATTTTGCACCCACCCAAATGAAAAATGCACCCAATTTCCGGGTGCCGTTTTATCTTGCGCTTTGTATCAAAATAAGCGTAGGAAGCCATACTTGAGAAATCCGAACTTGATCCCAGTTGGGGATGGGTTCGGATTTCTTCTTTTTCTCTCGAGTATTGTGGTGTGATCAATAGAATCATGAGAGGAGACGAAACAGTGCAATCAGCAACTTGCTGCAACGTCACCCTACGACCGATATCACAAGAAAGTGAGGAACCACCATGAATACGCTCCCTTCCAAAATCCACGACAGTCAAAACGGACTGAACTACACCCTCGTCGGGGATTACTATCTCCCCGATCTTGAAATTGAAAGCAGCCAGCCTATCGGCATATTCGGCAGAGCACGGATGAAGGTTCTGAAAGAGCATCGCCCTGAGTTGTACAGCCGACTGCTCCTCAGCGGAAAGCTGTATGACGATCTGCACGAAGTGGATGCAGAAGCACAGCATCTGCTGGATGAGATGATTCCGCAAATGGCAGCAGAGGCGGGCGTCAATGAAAAATTGAAAGCGGCTGATCCGATAAGATGGGTGGGCATGATGAATACAATCAAGGCGCAGGTCGAAGAGATCATCTCGCGTGAAATCGTATTCAATTAAGAATACAAAGAGTCGAGGCTCCCTATGAGTTGACAGCAGGGAGCCTCGACTTTTCCAAAACGCGAAATTGATTTATTTGCAGCTTGATAAATCACATAGCGTGAGCAGAAACCCGGAAATACTTGGGTAACAGAGCAGATCAAATCGTCTCTCGATCTGAGCGCAGCCACGCAAAACCGCACGGCGGCAGCTTCACACAGCCGCTCACCCTCTCCCCGCTGCGCAAATTCATATAGACCTCCTGCCCATCGAGGGAAACCTCAAGCTCCCGGTCGCAGAAATTGAGCAGCGCCAGTAGCTTTTGTCCCTCAAAATAGCGTCCGATGCCCAGCACATGGTCGCTGCCCGTGTCAAACGTCCAGACGTTCGCGCGTGCGTCGAAGGCACGGTTTCCGCGCCGGATGCGCGTCAGCTCGCCGATCATGCGATAAACCTTCCCCTGCCAGCTTTCCGGATCGTTTCGCTTCTGCGCGTCGCTCCAGCTGAAGGCGCCGCGGTGCAAATACCGGCTGTCCTCCCGCTTCACGGGATCGTCGTGATAGGTATAGTCGTTTTTCTGGCCGATTTCGTCGCCGCTGTAAAGCACGGGCACACCGCTGAGCGTCAGCAGGAAGGCGTGCAGCATCTCCATGCGGCGGTATGCCAACGCCTCGTCCGCCTCTGCGCCGCAGAGGGATGCAGTCGTGCCGCACAGCCGCGCGTCGCCCAGCCGGGGATCATTGTTGTAGAGCTCGCCGCGGGAGGCGGAGCCGGGCCAGCTGCCTGTCAGGTAGTCGTTGAGGTAGCGCTTGTGCGGCACCTCGCCCTGACCAAACTGCGACAGGAAACCATAATCCAGCCCCCAACCGATGTCGTCGTGGCAGCGCAGGTAGTTGAGGAACGTATAGGTGCCGGGCAGTGCAAACACCTGATTCAGCTGGTGGCGCAGCAGGCGCACATCCTGCGTGGCCACGGTGTGCCAGGTGCTGGCCATCGTCGTCACATTGTAGAGCATGTGGCACTCCGGCTCGGAGACGGAGCCGAAGTACGGCACCACCTTCGACGGCTCCATGACAACCTCGCCCAGCAGCAGCACGCCCGGGCAGACGCACTCGCAGGCCAGGCGCATCAGCCGCACCAGCGTGTGCACCTGCGGCAGGTTGCGGCAGGTGGTGTGCAGCGCCTTCCAGATGTAGGGCACGGCATCCAGACGGATGACAACCACGCCCTGATTGCACAGGAAGAGCATGTTCTCCGTCATGTCGTTGAAGACCGTCGGATTGGCATAGTTGAGGTCCCACTGATAGGGATAGAACGTGGTCATGACGACCTTCCCCGCTTGCTCGCACCAGGTGAAATTGCCCGGCGCGGTCGTGGGGAAGACCTGCGGCACGGTCTGCTCGTACATGTGGGGAATCGACCAGTCGTCATAGAAGAAGTAGCGCTGCTGATACTCCACTTCGCCCGCGCGGGCGCGCCTCGCCCACTCGTGATCCTCGCTGGTGTGGTTCATCACGAAGTCGAGACACAGCGCCATACCCCGGTCGTGGCAGTCATCCGCCAGCTGCGCCAGATCCTCCATCGTGCCCAGCTCCGGCTGCACCGTGCGGAAGTCCGCCACGGCATAGCCGCCGTCGCTGCGGTCCTTCGGGCTTTGCAGCAGCGGCATCAGGTGCAGGTAGTTGACGTCCGTCTCCTGCAGGTAGTCAAGGTGCTCCCGCACGCCGTTTAGCGTGCCGCCAAAGCACTGGGTATACATGAGCATCCCCAGCACATCCTGCTTTTTGAACCAGTCCGGCTGTTCCGCACGCTGCGCATCGAGCGCACGCAGGGCAGGCCTGCGGGCTTCATGGCAGCGGCGCAGCATGCCGGCAAAGTAGTCGTAGGCGTGCTCGTCGTGATACAGCGACAGATACAGCCGCTTCATCTCCTGCGCGGCCCGCGCATAGCGCGTGTCGAATGCTTCGTTCATGTGCTTCCCTCCGCAGCGTCATTTGGTCATCATCCTTCGCGGGGCGCTTGCCTTCAGCGCCATGCGCCGTACCTCGCCTCACATGCCCAGCTTGAGCATGTCCTCAAGCGTCGCCCTATCGTTTCGTGTGTCTTGTTCCTTCGTGATGAATTCCTCCTCCATGCCCTCGGGGATGATTTCCCCGCACACATCTACGCGCGGCAGATAGGGCAAAAAGAGCCGAAGCAGCATGGAGGCGTGGAGCATCACCAGGCCGGACGCGCCGATCATGCACCAGATGAACGCGTAAAGCGGCTGGTAGCGGCCGCTCGCCAACGTGAGCACGACGGGCACGACACTGGTAACGATCACGCACAGCGCGGTCAGCGGGCTTTTCATGGCGAAGGCAAAGCTGTTGGCCAGCAGGCGCGGCAGCGGCGCGTCAAAGGCCGCCATCGTCGGGAACAGGTACAGCGCCAGCACCAGCGCCGCCATGGCAATGGCATAAAGGCCATAGCGGAAGGCCGCCACCGGCCCCGTAAACTGCGAGCACCAGAAGATTTCCAGCGTCAGCACCACTGCCAGCATGAGCAGAAGCAGAAATGCCGCCGTCGCCTGCTTGAAATTGCGCTTGAAGCCCAGCCAGAACTGCACGAAGGGATTGATCCCCCCGTCCCCGCGCAGGGTCTTGAGCATCGTGTGATGCAGCGCGCACAGCCCCGCACCCGCCGTGACGACGGGGATGCAGGAGATCAGGAACAGCAGATTCGCCGCAATCAGGATGCCCAGCCGCGTCATCAGCCGCCCAAAGCGGCTCTCGTTGCTCAGAAACTGATCAAACATGCGCCGTCCTCCTCAAACAGATACTTCAGGAAAATTTCCGCCTGCTCCGGGTGCGGTGCAAGCGCATTCACGCCCAGCACCGCGCTCTCGCCATAGGGCGCGTTTTCGCCCACAAGCGGCGTGCCCGCAAGATCGATGCCTACGGGCACGGGATCGTTGCCGTAATCGCTCTGCGCATTCGGCGTGACATAGATCAGCCTGTCTGGATAGGCGTCAAAGAGCGCCGCCGTCCTGTCATCGCGCAGATCCATGAGCCTGCCGCCTTTGCCCACCGCGGCGAGATCCTCCTTGGGCATCACCAGCACGTCGAGCGTGCCGCTGTCCAGGTACGTCACCAGCAGGTTGTAGTAGGTGTTGTTGAAGGCGGACGCCTCGCCCGGATGGCACCAGCACTCGTCCATCATCACCAGATTCTTCTGCTTGAGATCGTAGCCTGCGTACTGCGCAAGGCCCCGCCCGAATTCGGAATCCGGCCCCAGCTCGGCGGTGGTGTTGGCAAAGCAGGCGGCAAAGTGATTATCGGCCAGCTGCACGCTCATCTGGCTGTGCAGATACAGCCCGAATGCCAGCAGAAAGACAACCAGAGCAAGCTGCACCCAGTAGTAGGTCACGATGTAGGAGAGCTTGCCGCGCAGGCTCATCCCCCGCAGCTTGGCGCGCTCAGTTTTGGCCCATGCGGCAATTCTGTCCATGTTTTTCTCTCCTCTGTCACACGCGGACGAAGTGAATCAGCAGCGCCGGGCAGTCGCCCAGCAGGCGGGGCAGCGCAAGGCCCGCATACATCAGCTGCGCGCCGGTGAACGCAGCGCCCGTCATGTCCTCCACGTGCCGGATCCCGACCTCGTCCTTCTGGCAGGAGAAGCGGAAGTCGTCCACGCGGTACGTCGCCTGCGCGTCAAGGCCGTACAGCCGCAGGCAGATGGGTGCGGCATTGGTGCGCACGCGCGGCTGCACAAAGCCCAGCAGCGCCTCGCTGCCGTCGCAGGCGGCGTACTGCCAAGTGCCGAAATCGCTGTGCTGCGGATCGTTGAGCCGATAGTAATCGCCGCCCGCGATCAGCGCCCTGTGGCGCTTGAAGCAGGCAATCTGCTCGCGGATCTCATCTCTCTCCGCATCGGTGAGCTTGCTGGGGTCCAGCTCATAGCCGAACGTGCCGTTCATGGCGACGATGGCGCGCGTCCACAGCGGCACGGTGCGCCCGGTCTGATGGTTCGGGCAGGCGGAGACGTGCGCGCCGACGGTGGAGATCGGATAGCCGAAGGACGTACCGTGCTGGATGGTGAGGCGCTCGACGGCGTCCGTGTCGTCCGAGCACCAGATCTGCGGGAAGTAGGCCATCATGCCCGCGTCAAATCGCCCGCCGCCGCCCGCGCAGCCCTCGAAGAGCACGTCCGGGAAGGCCGTGGTGATGCGCTCGAGCAGCGTGTACAGGCCGAGCATATAGCGGTGCAGGATTTCGCCCTGCCGCTCCGGCGCGCAGCCGTGGCTGTACACGTCGCTGATGTTGCGGTTCATGTCCCACTTGATGTAGTCGATGGGGTGATCTCTCAGCAGGCGCGTCAGGCTCTCGGTCAGGTAATCGACCACCTCCGTGCGGGAGAGGTCGAGCACCAGCTGATTGCGGCCCATCGCGGGCTTGCGGCCCGGCAGCGTGTAGGCCCAGTCCGGATGCGCGCGGTAGAGGTCGGAATCCTCGTTCACCATCTCCGGCTCGATCCACAGGCCGAAGCGAAGGCCCAGCGCGTGAACGCGATCGATCAGCTCGCCAAGCGTGCCGCCGAGCTTCTGCTCGTTGACCACCCAGTCGCCCAGACCGGCGTTGTCATCCTTGACGCGGCCACCGAACCAGCCGTCGTCGAGCACCATCATGTCCATGCCCAGCGCTGCGGCCTGCCTGGCGATGCCCACGATCTTCTCGCTGTTGAAGTCGAAGTAGGTGGCCTCCCAGTTGTTGATGAGCACGGGGCGCGGCGCGAAGGCGTACTTGCTGCGGACCACATTCCCGAGGATGAAGCGGTGATAGCGGCGGGAAAGGCTGCCCAGGCCCTCGTGCGTGAAGGCGAGGATCGCCTCCGGCGTGTGGAAGGTCTCGCCCGGCGCGAGCTGCCAGGCAAAGAGCTCGTCGTTGATGCCGGCGGTCAGGCGGGTCATGCCCCGGAAATCCACCTCGATATCGGTGCGGTGGCTGCCGGAATAGACCTGCATCACGCCGAAGCACTCGCCATTCGCCTCCGTCGTCTCCGGCGCGGCGAGGATGACGAACGGGTTGTGGAAGTGACTCGAAGCGCCGCGCCGGGTCGAAATCGTGCGGATGCCGCTCGTCAGCGGCACGCGCTCCATCTGGCGCTCCATCTCGTGGCGGCCATGGAAGTGCAAAAGGTCCCAGCGGCCCGCGGGCATGTCCAGGCACAGCGTCATGACGCGGCTAAGCGTCAGGCACTCTACGCCCTCGTTGGTCAGGCGCGCAGCGCGGGTGATGACGTCCTGCTGCTCATACACGCCGTAGAGCAGCTCGAGCTTCAGCCCCGTCACCGGGTCGCGGAGGACGACGTTCAGCGTCTGCGCCTCGTCTCCGCGCGCGAACGCGGAGGGCATGCCCTCCACGGCGTACTTTCCCTCGCGAATCGTGTGGCTCTCGTAGAGAAAGTCCGCGCCGTAGGCGCTGTGCTCGGCCTTGACCTCGATAGTGGTCAGGCGGAAATCGCCCGTATTGCAGCCGGTGTACTCCTGCGGCAGCAGATCCGGCGAGGTGCCGCGCTCCAGCCGGAAGTCGTAGTAATCCGGGGAGAAGCCATGATTCACCGGCGGATACAGGCCGTCCATGCAGGCGCCGTCCACGCGGCGTCCGTAGTAGAGATGCTTGAGGTGGCCGATGCCGCCGATCTGCATCTGGTAGGTGGTGTGTGCGGTGTGAAGCGTCAGGGTCTTGTCCTTCTCGCTGTAAATGATGCTCATATCGGTTCCCTCCCTTTTAGGGCTGTAAAAAGCATGAGGGTTGATGTCGGATTTAAAAAGGGACGGGCCTTCGGCTGAGCGCCGTCAGCCCGTCCCGCAGAAGGGGGCTTATTCAGGATTCGCAGCTTACAGCTTGCCGCCGGAGGTCGCAATGCCCTCGATAAACTGCTTCTGGAAGATGAGGTAGATGATGATCATCGGCAGGCAGGCCATCAGCGCCGCCGCCATCAGCTCCGGGAAATTGGAGGCGTACTGTCCCTGCATCTTCGCCAGACCGGCGGAGAGCGTCGTGCTCGTGGCATTGGAGCAGACGATCATCGGCCACATCAGGTCCTTGAAGGCGAAGACCGCCGTGAAGATGGACAGGGAGACCATCGCGCTGCGGGTGAGCGGCGCCATGATGAGCAGGAAGCGCTGGAAGATGCTGCAGCCGTCGATGTTGGCCGCCTCCTCCATATCCTTGGGCAGGCTCTGGTACGCCTGCTTGAGCAGCAGCGTGCCGAAGGCCGTCACCATGCCGGGGAAGACCAGGGCGAAGACGGTGTTGAGCATCTTCATCTTGGAGACCATGATGTACTGCGGGATGATGAAGATCTGCGAGGGCACCATCATCTGGATGAGCACCATCGAGAACAGGAAGTTCTTGCCCGGGAAGTTCAGGCGGCCGAAGGCGTAGCCCGCCATCGTCGCCGTCAGCACGGCGCAGACCACGCGGAAGAAGATCATCAGCAGCGTGTTTTTGTACAGGTAGAGGAAGTTGTAGCTCTTCCAGACGGTGACGAAATTATCCAGCTTCCACGAGCTGGGGAAGATGACGAACGGATTGATCGCCGTGGATTCGGACAGCGTCTTGAACGCCGTCAGGAACATCCACGCAAAGGGGACGATCATCGTGATGGACGCGAGAATCAGGAGGATGTGAATCACGACCTGCGTGATGCGCTGCCTCATAACAAAGCTGTCGAGCATATCCATTCCTCCTTAATTGTAGAAGACCCACTTCTTCTCGGTCGCCTGCAGCAGCTTCGTCAGCGCGAGGATGACCACCAGCATGCACACCACAATCGCCGCGCCGTAGCCGCGGTTGTTGTAGGTGAAGGCATACTGATAGAACACATACACGACGGACTGCACCGAGGGCAGCGCCTGGTTCGAGTTGTCCATGACCATGAAGGGCAGGTCGAACACCTGAAGCGCGCCGATGATGCGCGTCTGCAGCACGAAGAAGATGGTCGGGCTGAGCAGCGGGATGGTGACGGTGAAGAACTGGCGGATGCCCGTCGCACCGTCGATGTCCGCCGCCTCGTAGTAGTCATGCGGGATTTCCTGCAGACCGCCGAGGAAC
>JAGBDL010000150.1 GCA_017937505.1 Clostridia bacterium
AGCTCGCCGTTGAGCGTCAGGATGCTCTCGGCCAGCGCGGTCTCCACGCGGCAGTCCGCGTGCGGCAGCGCCTGCTTTTTCTGCAGGATCGTCTGGCACAGAACGCCCTCGTAGCGCGACGCCGCGTGCAGGATGCTGTGCTGGACCATATCAACAAGCGTCGCCGCCTCGATGGAGATCAGCTTGCAGTATTTTTCCAGATGGATCTCATGCCGGGCCATCATCTCACTGGTGGTGTAGACGCCGTGCTTCGTCATGAGCGCAACGTTCTTGGGCAGGATGTAGGCGGGCAGGGCCGCGGCCGTATTGGGCAGGTTCACCAGCCCGCGGCGCTCGGCTTCCGCCATCCAGGCGCTGTCATAGCCGTTGCCGCCGAAGATGATGCGGCGGTGGCGCTGGAAGACCTCGCGCAGAAGGATATTGAGCGCCTGCTGGAAATCCGCCGCGCCCGTCAGGCGGTCGGCGAAGCGGCCGAGCTCCTCGGCCATGATCGTGTTGAGGATCGTATTGGGGCCCGCGATCGACTGGCTCGAGCCGGGCATGCGGAACTCGAATTTATTGCCGGTGAAAGCCAGCGGCGAGGTGCGGTTGCGGTCGCTCGTATCCTGCGGGATGGTGGGCAGCACGTCGACGCCGATGCGCAGCTGACGGCCGGTCTTTTCGGTGTAGTCCTGCTCGGAGACGATGGAGTCGATGATATCCTCCAGCTCGGTGCCGAGGAAGATGGAGATCACGGCCGGGGGCGCCTCCTGCGCGCCGAGACGGTGGTCGTTGCCCGCGAAGGCGACGGTGCTGCGCAGCAGCTCCTGATATTCATCCACGCCTGCGACGAAGGCCGCCAGGAACAGCAAAAACTGCGCGTTCTGGCTGGGCGTCTTGCCGGGGGAGAAGAGGTTTTTGCCCGTGTCGGTGCCCAGCGACCAGTTATTGTGCTTGCCGGAGCCGTTGACGCCCGCAAAGGGCTTTTCATGCAGCAGGCAGACCAGCCCGTGCCGGTCGGCGACCTTCTTCATGACCTCCATGGTCAGCTGGTTCTGGTCGTTGGCGGCGTTGCAGTCGCAGTAGATGGGGGCCATCTCGTGCTGGGAAGGCGCGACCTCGTTGTGCTTGGTCTTGCTCAGAACGCCGAGCTTCCATAGCTCCCGGTCGAGGTCCTGCATGTACGCCGCGACGCGCGGGCGGATGGCGCCGAAGTAATGATCGTCGAGCTCCTGGCCCTTGGGCGGCTTCGCGCCGAAGAGCGTGCGGCCGCAGAACTTCAGATCCTCGCGCTTTTCATAGAGCGCCTTGTCGATCAGGAAATACTCCTGCTCCGCGCCGACCTGCGGCGTCACGCGGTGGGTCTGCTCGTCGCCGAACAGGCGCAGGATGCGCACAGCCTCGCGGCTGACAGCCTCCATGGAGCGCAGCAGCGGCGTTTTCTTGTCCAGCGCGTCGCCGCCGTAGGAGCAGAAGACCGTCGGGATGCAGAGACTGCCGTCCTTGATGAACGCGAAGGACGTCGGGTCCCAGGCGCTGTAGCCTCTGGCCTCAAAGGTGGCGCGCAGGCCGCCGGAGGGGAAGCTGGACGCGTCCGGCTCGCCGCGGACGAGCTCCTTGCCGGAAAACTCCATCGTGATCTTGCCGCCGGGAACGGGGC
>JAGBDL010000151.1 GCA_017937505.1 Clostridia bacterium
CCCTGATAGGGGGAATCGGCCCCTGGGAGGGGAGCCTTGGGGCGGGGTCAGACGACGGTGTCGTATTCCCCGGCACCGCCGGACTGGAAGTAGCGGTGCAGGTCGAAGGGGGAGAAGACGCCGCGGTCGGTGACAATGCCGGAGATGAGGTGCGGCGGCGTCATGTCGAACGCGGGGTAGTAGCCCTTGACGCCCGCGGCAGCCGTGCGCACGCCCATGGCCTGCAGAGTGAAATCGGGGTCGCGCATCTCGATCCGGACGGTGTCCTTCGTCTCGTGGCCGATATCCGGCGCGCCGGTGACGAAGGTCGGGATGCCGAAGTGGTTGGCGCAGATGGCGATCTGCAGTGTGCCGACCTTGTTGACAACATAGCCGTCGAGGCAGATGGCGTCCGCCGCGCAGGTGAACAGATCCACGTGCTCGCGCTCCATGACGAACGCGGGCATGTTGTCGGTGATGACGGTCACGTCGAAGCCCATGTCATGGCAGACCGTGGCGGTGAGGCGCGCGCCCTGGAAATACGGCCGCGTCTCGGGGCAGAACAGGCGGAAATCCTTGCCCGCCAGCTTCGCCTCCTTCAGCATCATGCCGACGATCGTCTCGCCGAAGCACTGCGTCATGACCGTACCGCCCGCGGGGATGAGCGGTACGAGATATTTTGCGATCTCGTTGACCTTGCTGTAGCGGCGGTTGTTGGCGTTCACCGCGTGCTCGCGGATGGCCAGGTCGAGCGGCCGCCCCTCGCGGAGCGCCAGCTTCGCCGCATCCAGACAGCCGTCGCAGACGAGCTTCATGCGCTTGGCCGTGGTCGGCCGGGCGTTCGAGATCGTCCCGTCCGCTGCGGCGAGGAAGGCGAGCTGCTCCGTCTCCGTTTTTTCGCGGCATTCATAGGCCGCCAGCGCCATGCCCATGGCGGCTGCGGTGTACGGTCCGGCGCTCTGCGTGACCATGTCGCGGATCGCCTGTGCGACCTCGCCGTGCGTCCGGCAGGTGACGAAGTCGGTTTTCGCCCGATACACGCGGCGGTCCAGGATCCGCACCTCGCCCGCGTCGTACCAGGCGACATTCTCATACTGCAGCAGGAAAGCAAGGCCCTCGTCGGCCCGGAAGGTCGTTGTCATACGTCCATCTCCTCTACGATTTTTGTCAGATACTGGCTGAAGCGGCCGGCGACGGCGGCGCCGGTCTCGTTGACCTCCTCGCCGGTGACGGCGGCGCCGGTCATGCCGGCGGCCAGATTGGTAATGACCGAGATGCCGAGCAGCGGCAGACCGCAATGCGCCGCGGTCAGCGCCTCTGTCACGGTCGACATGCCGACGGCGTCGCCGCCGAGCGCGCGGATGGCGCGGATCTCCGCCGGAGTCTCAAACTGCGGGCCGGGCATGAAGAAATAGACGCCCTCCTGCACGCGGATGCCGAGCTCGTCGGCGCAGGTCTCTGCCAGCGCACGCAGCTCCGGCGTGTACATCCGGGTGACGTCAAAAAACCGCGAGCCGAATTCGTCGACGTTCCGGCCGCGCAGAGGGCTTGCGCCGTTGAGCTTGATCTGGTCGGCGATCAGCATGAAATCGCCGGGGCGGTAGCGCTCGTTCACGCCGCCGGCCGCGTTCATCGCCATGCCCATGCCCATGAAGCCGGTCATCGCGCCCGCGGC
>JAGBDL010000152.1 GCA_017937505.1 Clostridia bacterium
GGGAGGGGAATGGGAGGTCCAGGAGGGTCTGGGGAGGGCATCGAAACCCTCCCCGACCCTTCTGGCCCCAGCGGAGCGCGTTCTCCTAAGCTGCGAATTATTGCTTAACATGCTTCTTTGCTTCGTTAACAATAGCTCCCTAAAGCACGTTTTGTCCGCGCACCTTATCCCATGAAAAAGGAGCTGCCTCCTCAGAAGAGACAGCTCCTTTTGTATGTGGATGGGTTTACTCGACGGTGATGTCAACCGTCTTCGCGGCGGCGTCTGCCTGCTCGATGGCGGTCAGGATGTCGCCGTGCGGATCGCGCAGCGCCATGGTGGCGGTGGAGATGGCGTCCATCTCGGCCTTCTGCGCGTCGGTCATGGTCTCGTACTTGGCGATGTCCGCCTCCTTGGTGGAGGTGCCGTGCAGCGCGCGGCCGTTCACGTCGGAGAAGCAGGCCGCCACCCAGGCGGAAATCTCCTCGGTGGTCTTGCCGATCATCGCGCCTTCGTAGGCAGTCATCTCGCCCACCCAGGTGTCGGAGTTCATCTTGTACTTGCTGCCCAGCTCGCGCTTGGTCCTGAAGGCAGCAATCTGCTCAAGGAAGGTCTCCTCGGTCTGCGTCCAGACCTCGTCCACCTTGCCGTCCGCATCGACGTCCGCGTTATAGCTCTGGCCCGGCCAGCCGGTGAAGGAATTGTCGTCCGCACCGTCATGGTTCGGGGTGATGACCTCGAGCACGTCCGCGAACATGTCGACCACCTTGCCGTCCGCGTCATAGCAGACTGCGGCGACAGCGGTGTTCAGGCTGTAGCAGGGCACGTCCTGATCGTCCTTGCCCGGGCCGAGGCGCGGCATCACGTTGACGCCCAGACCGATCTTCGCGATGCTCTTCACGTCGCGCATCGGAACGGCGTTGGCCACGGCCTTGCGGATCGCGGCGATGATGTCGCCGTGCGGGTCGGTGAGGGACATGGTCGCGCCGGAGATCGCGTCGTTGACGGTCTTCTCCTCATCGGTCAGCGCGGCAAACTTCGCCACGTCCGCATCCTTGGTGGAGGCGGCGGTCAGCGGGCGGCCGTTCAGATCGGAGCAGAACTTCGCGTTCCAGGCCTCGATCTCCTCGACGGTCTTGCCCTTGAAGAAGTTCTCGAAGATGTCCATCTCCTGCTCCCAGGTGCCGGAGTTCATCTTGTAGCCGGAGCCCTTCTGACGCTTGCTCAGCCAGGACAGGGTCTCGGTGGTGAAGATGTCCTCGGTCTCCTCCAGCAGGCCGTCCACCACGCCGTCGCCGTCCGCGTCGCTGTTGTAGCTCTGGCCCGGCCAGCCAGCCATGAAGTTGTCGCCCTCGTTGGACTCGTCATGGTTCGGGGTGATGACCTCCACGATATCGACCTCGAGATCGACGATGCGGTTCTCGCTGTCCACGATGGCGTAAGCGATGACCTCGTTGAAGGAATACACCGGAACCTCGTTGGCGTCCTTGCCCGGGCCAAGGCGCGGGGTGCCGACCACGCCGATGCCGTGCTTGAGGCCGCTGGCCGTCACGGCCTCCACGGCCGCTTCCTCGGCCGCTTCTTCAACGCCCATGGCGCTCTTGATCGCGGCAAACGCGCCGTTGCTGGTCCAGGTCGCGCCGGCCACGCCGTCCACGCCCTCGATCGTGCCCGCAGCCGTGATGGCTTCGGTCAGGGTTTCAAGCGCAGTGCCGCCGATGGCCGGGGTTTCGGCCTCGCCGGTCAGGGTGAGGGCGGTGATGGCGCCGTTCTCGACGGTCACCTCCGCCTTGATCGGGCCGCCGAAGCCCTCGGCTTCACCGGTCAGGGTCTCAGCCATGCCCGCCGCAGCGACGGTGAGCGTCAGCACGAGCGCCATGACGAGCGCAAGCAGCTTCTGGTTCTTCATAGGATCAACCTCCATTCTGTCTGGCCTGTTGTCCGTACGCATCGGACAAAAGCCTTTCCTGTATCGTAGCGCATATTTGTGTCAAAATGATGTTTTTGCGCAGGAAATTTCAGCCGCGCTCATTCATCTGCGGCGTCTGCATGTTCCTGGAGGCGATGCGCTTCATGGCCGGCACGGAGAACACGCAGACCAGAATGGTCAGCACGTCCGCGGCGGGCTGGGAGGCATAGATGCCGCCGACGCCGAACAGCCTGGGCAGGATCAGGATGAAGGGAACGTAGAACAGGCCCTGACGGATGACGGAGAGGAACAGGCCGTACCGGGATTCGCCGATGGTCTGATAGGTGATCGTCATCATGTAGCACAGGCCGAAGGCGGGGTAGAGCGCCATCTGGGAGATCAGCAGCCAGCGGCCGTAGTCGACGATCACGGGATTGCTGTTGAACAGCAGAATGAGGGGCCTGGAGAGCAGAATGTAGACGGCCTCCACCAGTACGGTCAGCATCAGGACGCCCTTCAGCGCAAAGCGAACCGACTGATGGAAGCGATCCTCGTCCCTGGCGCCGAAGGCATAGGACGCCACCGGCTGATAGCCCTGCATGAAGCCCATGATCACATAGCAGCCGATGAGAATCAGGCGCTGCACCACGCCGTAGGCGGCGATGATCTCGTCGGACTGGGGGAGGGAGGCGCTGGCGATGTTGGTCAGCGAGGCGGCGACGGACAGGCAGATCTGAATGACCGCCGTGAGGGCGATGTCGGAGTTCAGCATGCCGATATAGGCGGTGTCCACCAGATTGTAAACCGCCTTGGCCAGCAGCGCCAGCGTCGCCGGGATGGCGAGCTTGACGATGGCCCTGGACGGCTGCATGTCGGAGAGGATGGATTGGGAGGTTGCGGACATTTGCGGTTCCTTCTTTCACACATAATAGACCTCTTAGTCTGTAAATGGAGAGTATAGCATAAACAGACCGGATGGTCAATATTTTTGCGGCAATCCTCCTGCTTCCGGATGAATTTGTCAGCGGGGTCAAAGCACAAAAAAGCACTGCGGCAGCCGCAGTGCGCAAGGATCAAGTTCGGGCGATCAGCCCATAGAGCATGGTGCGGAAGGTCTGGCGGCACAGCCGGTTGTGCTGATCCGCCTGCAGCTCCCCCTGCTCCGCGTTTTTCAGATAGGTGCTTACGCAGTCTTCGAGAATCCGCAGCTGGCGGATGGCGTCCGGGATGCTGATGCCCTCGGCCAGCGTCTCCTTTTGAAGGATGGCGGTGAGCAGCGTTTCGTTCAGCGCGTCAAACGGCGCGCGGCAGGCGGCCAGCGCGCGGCGCAGTTGCGGCGGCGGATTGACCACCGCGTCGCAGAACAGACGCTGGTGCAGCGGGTGCTCGGCAAAATAGCGAAGGCGGGCGTCGAAATACTGATCCGGCGTGACGGTCTGCGCATGCAGCTCGACGGCAAGCGCGTCGGTCAGCTCCTGAAAGCAGCGCTCCACGCAGGCCAGGTACAGCGTGTCCTTGTCCGCGTAATAGTGGTACAGCAGGCCCTTGGAGATGCTGCCGGCGGCGCAGATGGCGTTCACCGACGCGCCCAGATAGCCCTGAAGGGCGAATTCCTCAAAGGCGTGCTCCAGAATATGCGTCCGGCTTCTCCGGTTCTTTTCTTCCTGCTTCATGAGCATGCCTCCTTTCAAACGAAAAGTATAGCAGAAAGGCGTGCGGATGTCCATCATGGGATGGAACGGCCGGTCGATTTTGGAACAGGGTGGAGAAAGCAAACGGGGAATGAACGCATCGCCGCGCCCTGCCGTTACAGCACTTTCCGCCCGTCCACAAACTTGGCGGCGACCTTCGCGCCGCCCAGGTACGCGCAGCGCTCGATGCGCTCCATGGGAGAGAAGACACGCAGATTCCGGTTTGCGCTGTCGTCGATGACCACCGCGTCAAAGGCATAGCCCGGCTCGAACAGGCCGACCTTGCCGAAGAACCGGCCGCCGCCCGCAGTGGCCATGTACAGCGCTTCGGGCAGGGTGAGGGGCTTTTCGCCGGGATCGACGCAGCACCAGCGCAGCTTGCTCACCTGCACGGCGGCGGCCATGACGGCGAACAGATCGAGCGTGTGGCCGCCGGCGACGTCGCTGCCCAGACCGATCTCGTAGCCCTGGCGCAGATAGCGCGCGGCGGGCGCAATGCCCGCGATGACGTTTTCGTTGCTGGTGGGGCAGTGCGCGATGAAGACGTGACCGTCCTTCATCATGCGGTTCTCCTCCTCCGGGCAGTAGATGCAGTGCGCCATGATGGTCGGGCAATCGCCGCCGAACAGGCCGCAGCGCGCGTAGGTGTCGGCGTACGTCTTCGCGTCCGGGCAGAGGGACTTCACCCACTCGATCTCCGACAGGCTCTCGGACAGGTGGCTCTGCATGGGCACGCCGTATTCCCTGGCCAGCTGGCCGAGCTTCTCCATGTACGCATCGGACACGCTGGGCGTGAAGCGCGGGGTGAGGATCGGATGCACGCGCGCGAAGCCCGCCTCCCTGCAGGCCTCAAGCCAGCGGCGGGTCTCGGCTTCGCCGTTTTCGGGTGTGTGCTCGGAGTAATCCTTCGGGCAGTTGCGGTCCATGCTCAGCTTGCCGACGAACGCGCCCAGGCCCGATTGATCCAGCTGGCGCATGAGCTCCAGCGTCGCGTCCGTGTGCAGGGTGGCGAAGATGGCCGCGCGGGTGGTGGCGGTGTGCAGAAGATCGCGCGTGAATACCGCGTAATAGGCCCGGGCATGCTCAGGATCGGCAAAGCGCGCCTCCTCGGGATAGGTGTAGCGCTCCAGCCAGTCGATCAGCTGCAAATCCATCGCCGTGCCGCAGTAGCTGTACTGCGGGGCGTGCAGGTGCAGGTCGCTCATGCCGGGGAGGATCAGGTGCTCGCCGCAGTCGGCGACGGGAATGCCGGCATAACGCCCGGGCAGCGCGCCAAAGAAGCCGGCGACCTTCCCGTCCTCGCAGACGAGAAAGCCCTGCCGGGCGCGCACCGCGCCGATGTCGGGCGTGTCGATGATCAGGCCCCTAAGGGCAAATGTCTCGTTCATGCAAACCATCCTTGTTTATAATGAAACGGGCGGCTGAAGGCCGCCCGTATGCAAAGCTCCAATCAAAAGCGCGAAGCAAACATGGGGTCAAGGGGACCGGAGTCTGCCGCGCCCAGTGGGCGAAACAGGCAGACGGAGCGTCGGAAATCGCAAGGAGTGCCGCAAGGCACGACTATGCGAGCTTCCCGGATCGAAGTCCCTTGGCGGGATCCGGGGCAGCCGCCCCGGCGTCCTCTCCCCTCGTCAGTTCAGCGGGCGGATCAGGATGAACGGCGTGAGCTCGTCGCCCTGGCCGGAGGGATTGTCCCGCATGGCGTCCTGAATCTGATCGTCGGTGAGCGGGAAATTTGTGGCCTTGCCCAGCTGGTTCTGATCAAAGTCGTTCGCGTCCATGACGACGACGGGCACGCCGGTGGCGGCGTAGAGCGCGTCGCACAGCTCGACCGGATGCTCCGGGTTGATCACGCCCATGGTGTGATACTGCTCAAAGGAGGAATCCGGATAGAAGCCGTCGATGCCCGCGACGTCGTGGCCGCAGATCTTGTAGAACAGGCCGCGCACGCCGAAGGGACGGGTGACGGCGGAGACGGCGGCGGCGAGAAGCACGCGCGGCAGGCCGCAGATTTCGATCGTCAGCTGCATCTTGTAGGGCTGGTGCATGCCGATGCCGGTGGAATTGTGGCCGGCAAACGGCGAGAGCAGACGCGCCCAGAAGCCGGGATGCGTGTCCTCCAGCGTGCGCACGTTGCCGGTGCACATGCCCATCACCTTTGCGGTAAAGGAGAGGCAGTCGCCCTCCCTGAACAGCGGCAGCACATAGCGGCGCACGAGCTCCGCCTGATCCTCGTTCGGCTGAACGAAGTGGGTCTGAATGGCATAGCGCTGATAGCGCCGTCCGTCCCTGCCCTCCAGGATGCCGCGGTCAAAATAGATCACGCCGTCTGTCTCGCGGCGCGTGGATTCCACATTTCTAGAAGCGCCCATATTTGCCTCCCCGGCCATATCCGGCCTTTCGTCCTTCACAGCGGATCACCTGCCCTTCCGCAATAGGGTGTCCGCTTTTGTCATGCTTTATCAGGATTGCTCTATTGTACATGATGCAGGGGGGATTGTCAATTTTTGCGGCGCAAAAACGCGCCGGAAGCGAGATTGCCAGGAAGGAAAAGGAAAAACGGGTTGCAAAAAGCAGGCGTTTGGGCTATAATCCGACAGGGTAGAGTATTTTCGGCTTCGGCCGATTTGGAAAGGAAGATTTGAACATGCTGGATATCAACATGCTCCGCAAGACGCCGGACGTCGTGCGCGAGAATATGAAGAAGAAGTTCCAGGATCACAAGCTGTACCTGGTGGACGAGGTCATCGACCTGGACCGCAAAAACCGCGAGGCCATGCAGCAGGCCGACGCCCTGCGCAACCAGCGCAAGGTGCTCTCCAAGGAGATCGGCGGCCTGATGAAGCAGGGCAAGCGCGAGGAGGCCGAGGCGACCAAGGCGAAGGTCGCCGAGCTGGCGGAGGAGCTTGAGCGTCTTGAAAAGCTGGAGGAGGAGTACGCCGAGGAGATCAAGAAGCGCATGCAGGTGATCCCGCAGATCATCGACGACAGCGTGCCCATCGGCAAGGATGACAGCGAGAACGTGGAGATCGAGCGCTTCGGCGAGCCGTTCGTGCCGGACTTTGAGATCCCGTACCATGTCGAGATCATGGAGAAGCTCGCCGGCATCGACATCGATTCCGCCCGCAAGACCTCCGGCAACGGCTTCTACTACCTGACCGGCGACGTGGCCCGCCTGCACAGCGCGTGCCTGTCCTATGCGCGCGACTTCATGATCGACCGCGGCTTCACCTACTGCATCCCGCCGTACATGATCCGCTCCAACGTCGTGACCGGCGTCATGTCCTTCGCGGAGATGGAGAACATGATGTACAAGATCGAGGGCGAGGATCTGTACCTGATCGGCACCTCCGAGCACTCCATGATCGGCAAGTTCATCGACACCATCCTCACCGAGGATCAGCTGCCGCAGACCCTGACCAGCTATTCCCCCTGCTTCCGCAAGGAGGTCGGCGCGCACGGCATCGAGGAGCGCGGCGTGTACCGCATCCACCAGTTCGAGAAGCAGGAGATGATCGTCGTCTGCAAGCCGGAGGATTCCATGATGTGGTACAACCGGCTCTGGCAGAACACGGTTGACTTCTTCCGCAGCCTGGACGTACCGGTGCGCACGCTGGAGTGCTGCTCCGGCGACCTGGCTGACCTCAAGGTCAAGTCCTGCGACGTCGAGGCCTGGAGCCCGCGCCAGAAGAAGTACTTCGAGGTCGGCTCCTGCTCCACGCTGGGCGATGCGCAGGCCCGCCGCCTCGGCATCCGCGTCAAGGGCGAGGACGGCCGCAAGTACTTCGCGCACACCCTCAACAACACCTGCGTGGCCCCGCCGCGCATGCTGATCGCGCTGCTGGAGAACAACCTCAACGCCGACGGCTCCGTGCGCATCCCGGAGGCCCTGCGTCCGTACATGGGCTTCAAGGACGTCATTAAACCCGTCGAAAAGAAGTGATTTTGATTGCGAAAGGGGCTTCCGGCATAAGCGGGAGCCCCTTTTGACGCACAGCGCATAATGGGCACCGGGAAGCATTTCGACAGAGGGAGCGGGCACGGCCCGCCGAGGAGGGCAACACGATGATCATCTGCGATACGCACTGCGACACGCTGTACATGCGGGCGCTCCAGCCGGAGCAGACGCCCTGCGTGACGATGGAAAACATGAAGCGCGGCGGCATGAGCCTGCAGACCTGCACGCTCTTTGCCGGCAGCAAGGGCATGAGCGATCACCCGCACGACAAGGCGATGGCGGAGTACGCCGCCTTCGAGCGCTTGGCGGAGACAGAGGGCTGGGAGAAGGTGGATTCCCCGCTGGAGGCCGAGGAGGGCAAGGTGAAGATCCTCCTGTCCGTGGAGGGCGGCGAGATCTTCGAGGGCAGCGTGGAGCGCGTGCGCGAGTTCCATGCGCGCGGCATCCGCATGGCGGCGCTGACCTGGAACAACGAAAACGAGATCGGCTACCCGGCCAAGGGCGGCTCCAAGGAGGGTATCAAGCCGCAGGGCTGGGAGATCCTGAAGGCGATGGCCAGCCTCAGGATGGCGGCGGACACCAGCCACCTGAATGAGGCGGGCTTCTGGGATCTGATCGACCGGCACAGCCAGCCGCCGATGGCTTCCCACTCCTGCGCGGCGAAGCTCTGCCCGCACTTCCGCAACCTGACCGACGAGCAGATCCGCGCGATGGCCAGCCGCGGCGGCTGGATCGGCGTGAACTTCTATCCGCGCTTCCTGCGCGAGGACGGAAAGGCCGGCGTGAAGGACATTGCCGACCATATCGACCATATGTGCCAGCTGGGCGCCGCGAAGAACGTGGGCTTCGGCAGCGATTTTGACGGCATCGAGTATGCGCCGTACGACTGCCAGAGCCCGGCGGACATCCCGGCGATCCTTGCGGAGCTGCGCAGGCGCGGCTACAGCGAGGAGGCCGTCGAGGACATCGCGGGCCGCAATTTCCTCGATTACTATCGCAGGCTGGGATACTGACGAACAGAAAAAAGCGCCATGTACAGGCAAAACTGTGCATGGCGTTTCCCTATTTATGTGCATATTATTCGCCGCCCGGCAGCTTTTCGCTGGAGGCCACGGCCTGGCACAGCGTGTGCATCAGCCTGCGCGACCTGGCGGAGCAGCCGCTGGCCAGCCTGGCCACGGACTGGCCCAGGGCCTGCGCGCTGTCGTCCGGCTCGCTGGAAAAGTCCTCCTCCACGACGCAGCCGTTGAGCAGCGAGGCAAGCGGCACGCGCAGCGTCTGCGCAATCAGCGCGATCTGCTCCAGAGAGGCGGGACGCTCGCCGCGTTCCAGACGGCCAAAGTGCAGCTGGGACATCCTGAGCTGCTCCGCAATCTGCTCCTGCGTGAGGCCCGCAGCTTTGCGCGCCACCCGGATGTTCTGCCCGATCGTTTTATACGAAACGATCATCAACGATCCCCTCCGCCAATCAATGTATCCTCATGATATCCTGAAAGCGATAAAAATTACATTTCAGAATAAGATACATCTATCCGATTTAGAACCGATGCGGCGAAATAAAGGGGATGGTATATTTTGGCAAATGGAAAAATGAGAAAAGAATCGTGCGGCAGGCACCCCATGGCGTGATGGAGTAAAGCGGTTCGGGCACGGCAGCGGGCCCGGCCCGCGCTTGAGCGGTCAGACACGGTACGCGGTCATCGCGCGGAAGCGGTTGCTGAGCATGGTGTAGAGCGACTCGGCGTACGGCGCGAGCGGCTGATCCTTCGCGTAGGCCATGTAAAACGGCGGAAGAACCGCGTCCGTGCCCAGGTGATAGTGGGAGAGCTTCTGCATCATGCCGCTGTCGCACAGGAGCGAAATGAACGGGCAGAGCATGACCAGATTGGCCCCGGCGCAGGCGCGCATGGCGGCGCCGACGTTGTCGCAGCACATGCAGACGGAAGGGTGCACCCCGCACGCGAGCAGGAGGTCGTCAAAAACCCTGCGGCGCGTTTGATCGCCCGTCGGCAGGATGAAGCGCTCCTGCGCCGCCTCGCGCAATCCGATGGTGGCGCCGGAGGAGATGCGGCGGGCCAGTGCGGTCTGCTTTCCGGCGATCAGCACGACCTCCTCCGAGGCGATCTGGCGGTACTCGAGCCGCGGATGCGGCTTGTCGCAGGTGAGCAGCGCCATGTCCAGCTCGCCGCGCAGCAGCTGCTGCTCCAGCTGGGCGACGTCGTCCTCCCGAACCTCCAGGCGCACATCCGGATAGCTGGAGAGAAAATCGCCCAGCACCTGCGGCAGCAGCTCCTCGCTGCGATGGCGCATCAGCCCGACGCGCAGCGTGCCCACGGCGTGACCGCGCAGCAGGCTGATCGCCTCGCCCAGCTGCGTCTCGGTCTGCACGATCCGCCGGGCGGCCTCCACATACAGCGCGCCGGCGGGCGTGAGCGCGGCGGGCGTTTTGCCGCGCACGAAGATGGGCTCGCCCAGCTGCGTCTCGATCTGGCGGACGGTCTGGGAGAGCGTGGGCTGGGTGATGCAGAGCGCCTTGGCGGCGGCGGTGAAGCTGCCCTCGCGGACGATGGCGAGGATCATGCGGGCGTGGCGGGTGTTCATGGGCGTTGCTCCTTGCAGGGGGATGGATCTATTGTAGATGACCGGCGCGGATTTGTCCACGGAAAAATTCGGCGGGGGATTGAGAAGCGGGCGTGAGTGCGCTATAATGGACAGGATCAGATCAAAAAGGAGATTGCTGTATGCAGATTGTCGATAGACTCCGCGCACTGCGCGCGCGCATGGAAGAGGAAAACATGGCGGTGGTCATCGTGCCGACGGCCGACTCCCACGCTTCCGAATACCTGGCCGATCACTTCAAGACCCGTCAGTGGCTCAGCGGCTTCACCGGCTCCGCCGGCACGCTGGTCGTGGGCCGCGAGGAGGCCGCGCTCTTTACTGACGGCCGCTACTTCATCCAGGCGGAGCGCCAGATCGCCGGCACCGGCATCACGCTCATGCGCATGGGCACCGCGGGCGTGCCGAGCGTGGAGGAATATGTGTGCAGCCTGGCCAAGGCGGGCGAGAGCTGCGGCGTGGACTTCTCCGTCATCAGCTCGCACTTCGCCGCCGACATGAGCGACATGCTCGCCGGCCGCGAGATTGCGCTGCGCGACACGGGCGACTGGTTTGAAACGCTGTGGACGGATCGCCCGGCAATGCCGACGGATCCGGTGTACCTGCTCGAGGAGAAGTATACCGGCATGAGCGTGAGCGCAAAGCTCGCCGCCATCCGCGAGGTGATGCGCAAGGCCGGCGCGGACATGCATGTGGTGAACGTGCTCGATGACATCGCCTGGACGCTCAACGTGCGCGGCAGCGACGTGCACTGCACGCCGGTGGTGATGAGCTACCTGCTCGTCGGCAGGGAGGACGCGATCTGGTTTGTGGACACGCAGAAGGTGAGCGAGTCCGTGCGCGAAGCGCTCTTCTCCGAGGGCGTGTACCTGCGCGAGTACGGCGAGATCACGGCGGCGCTGGAGGCCATCGAGCCGGGCACGAGCGTGATGGTCGACGGCAGAAAGCTGACGGCGAACCTGTGCGCGGCGCTCGCGGACACGAACATCATCCAGCACGAGAACCCGGCGTTCCGCCTCAAGGCGATCAAGAACGACGTGGAGCTTGACAACCTGCGCGCGGCCCATGTCAAGGACGGCCTGGCCGTGACGCGCCTGATGTACTGGCTCAAGCAGAACGCGGGCAAGGCGGCCATGGACGAGCTGAGCGTGACGGATAGGCTGCTTGCCCTGCGCCAGGAGCAGGAGCACTTCATCTCCACGAGCTTTGACACGATCTGCGCGTACCGCGAGAACGCAGCGATGATGCACTACAAGGCGACCGAGGATTCCAGCGCGACGATCGAGGCGAAGGATCTGCTGCTGATCGACTCCGGCGCGCAGTACCTGGAGGGCACCACGGACATCACCCGCACGTTCGCCATGGGCGAGGTGACCGGGGAGCAGAAGGAGCACTTCACCGCCGTGCTCTGCGGCATGCTGAACCTGCAGAACGCGAAGTTCCTGCACGGCGTCACGGGCATCGGCCTGGATATCCTGGCGCGCGGCCCGGTGTGGGATCTGGGCATCGACTACCGCTGCGGCACCGGCCACGGCGTGGGCTATCTGCTCAGCGTGCACGAGGGCCCCAACGCCTTCCGCTGGTACAAGTCCCCGACCCGCAACGAGGACACGGTGCTCGAGGCGGGCATGGTGACGACCGACGAGCCGGGCATCTACATCGAGGGCAGCCACGGCATCCGCATCGAAAACGAGCTCGTGTGCAAAAAGCTGGAGGCGAACGAGTACGGCCAGTTCATGGGCTTTGAGGCGATCACCTGCGCGCCGATCGATCTGGACGCGGTGATTCCGGAGCAGATGACTGCGCGGCAGCGCGAGTGGCTCAACGCATATCACGCGTTCGTGCTCGAGAAGCTCGAGCCGCTGATGGCAAACGAGGACGAGCGCGCATGGCTCAGGCATGCGACGCGGGCGATCTGATTTCAAATTGCTTACAGCCGCGCGAAGCGAAGAAGGGGTTTGGGCGGCAGCCCAACGCACTCCATCGCGAAGCGATCAGAAGAATAGTAGTCAAGGAGCGAAGCGATACCTGACGGGGAATCGTTTCCAAACCGATGAGAGCACCGAAGGCGTGTTTTCATCGAGGATCAGTGCAAACCGCATCATGGGCGCGCGGCAGAGGCTTTCTGCCGCGCGCTTTCCAGTTTTGCGAAACACTAGCTTTTTTTGCGGGGTTCCTGTATAATATCAACAAGGCCCATCTGCGCCGGTCGGGCGCAGCGGCACTTCCATGCGCGAAAGCGCCGGACGAATGGAGGAAATAGATTTTATGAAGCTTGTGATTGCGATTGTGCAGGACGAGGACGCGGGCCGCGTCGTCTCCGCACTGATGGATAAGGGCTTTGGCGTGACGAAGCTGGCGACCACCGGCGGCTTCCTGCGCGCTGGCAACACCACGCTCATCAGCGGCGTGGAGGACGAAAAGCTCGACGAGGCGCTGGCGATCATCGAGAAGATCTGCAAGAGCCGCGAGCAGATCACCGCATCCGCGGCGCCCATGGGCTCCAGCGCGGCGGGCGGCGTCTATGTGCCGTATCCCATCCGCGTGACCGTCGGCGGCGCGACGATCTTCGTGCTGGAGGTTTCCCAGTTCATGAAGGTGTAAGCCATGCTTTCGTTTGAGGATTTCAGCGGGCAGTCCGCGCATATCGCGCAGCTGCACGCGGAC
>JAGBDL010000153.1 GCA_017937505.1 Clostridia bacterium
CAGCTTTTCTCGCTGCATCATTTCAACGACTTCCTGTTTGAATTCCCCAGTATACCTCTTGTTCGGCACTCCTTTTGGCATAAAACAACACCCCATTCGTTAGTAGTATACCATACTGTCTAACAAATGGGGTGCTGTTCATCGGGAGCCCGGCTTTTGCTGTGATACTGATGAACTCTGAATTGCTTTCAACTGCCCGAAAGACGCTTCAATCCTTCAGCGAGGCGACCGTCTCATCGAGCAGGGTCTGCCACCTGGCAAAGTCCATATTCGGCACGTAGAACGTCTCCAGCTCGTCGTGCAGCTGCTTGGCCTGTGCCATGGCGGCGGCGGCGTGCTGCATATGCCGGACAATGTCAGTACGGCACTGCTCCAGCGCGCACTCGCGGCGCAGCAGCCGTGCGGCGGGTACGCAGGCGGCGAAGTCAAACGTCTGCTCACAGGCGAGCGTCTCGTTCGTGGTGATGAGCGTGTGCAGCGCGGGAATCGTCAGGTGCAGCAGGCTGCCCGGCGACATGGGCGAGAGGTGCTCCTCCACGTCGTAGCCGGCGGCCTGCGCCGCGTGGCTGAGCGCGCGCAGCACGGGTGTGAGGTCCATGACAAAGTGCCTGCCGAGGCGGATGACGCGCTGCTGTGCGCCGTCCGTCAGCAGGCAAAGCTCGCCCTTGGGCGTAACCGCGTCGGTGATGACCGGACGGACTGCCGGTGTGTCGCGCTTTTCGCCCTCCACCTGCAGCACGGCGGCAATCAGCACGCCCTGCAAGCGCGTGACGTGCGCCTCGTCCATGCAGGCGCAGAGCGCGGCGGCGCTGTCCCTGCGCAGCGCCCAGGCGGCGCGCATGTACGCGCGCGCACGCTGCGAGCAGGCGGCGTGATCCGCCATGCAGGCCTTGATGTGCGGCAAACGCGGACGCATGGCGGGTTCGTCCAGGCACACGCCGAGATTGATGAGGCTGTCGCGCGCGCCGGGGATGACCGGATCGACGATGTGCGGGGCCGTGCCGTCCAGGATCAGGATGCCTGCCCCCGGCGCGGCGACCGCGTCCAGGCTGTCCGGGTCGCCGGAGCAGAAATACAGGGTCGTCTCCTCGCCCTGGCTGCTCAGCAGCGCATGGATGCGGCGCATGAATGTGGATTTGCCTACGCCCGGCCCGCCCTTGAGAATCAGCAGGCGGCGCAGCTTCTCCTCAGGCATGAGGTGATCGAAGCAGGAGATAAAGCCCTCGGGGCCCATCGCGCCCGGAAACAGTGCTCTGGCAGTGCTCAAAAGCATCCCTCCCATCAGGAATTGGCGATTTGCCATCGGTCACAGGATATGAGCGCAGGCCGGGCATGATGCGGTTTTCTGTGCAGGCAAAGCGGGCTGCACCCGCTTCCGAACAGCTTTGCAGAATCAAGCCATTGGGTACCCGCTGTACGGTTTTTTGACGCAACTTCCTATGAGGTAAAAAAGGAGGATGCTCATGCATCCTCCCTGGGAGATTGAATTACTGCTTCTTCCTGCGCGCCATGCGGATGATGACGATCACCACGATGACAATCAGCAGCAGAATCAGCAGCCAGAGGCCGATGGAGAAGCCGCCGTTGTTCGTGGGCGCGGGCAGCTCGGTCGGCTCGGCGGCAGGTTCAGCCGTGGGCTCGGCAGCAGGTTCCGCGGTCGCCTCGGCCACCGGAAGCGCGGTGGCTTCCACGGCCGACGCAGCGGTGGGCTCAGCGGTGGGCTCGGCAGTGGGCTCAGCCGTCGGCTCGGCAGTGGGCTCGGCCGTGGGTTCGGCAGTGGGTTCAGCCGTCGGCTCGGCAGTGGGCTCAGCCGTGGGTTCGGCGGTGGGTACAGCCGTCGGCGCAGCGGTAGGTTCAACTGTCGGCGTGGCGGTGGGTTCAGCCGTCGGTGTGGCGGTGGGTTCAGCCGTCGGTGTGGCGGTGGGCTCAGCCGTCGGGGTGGCGGTGGGCTCAGCTGTCGGCGTAGCCGTCGGGGTCGGCGTGGGCGTCGGAGTGGGCGTCGGAGTCGGAGTCGGCGTCGGGGTCGGCGTTGCGCTGAGCGCCACGAGCGCGCCGTCCAGCTGATCGATCAGCTCATCCATGCTGCCGGGCAGGACGCTCAGCAGCGTGCTGCCGTCCACAGACGCGGCGTGCAGGCCGGCGGTGGTCTCCGTGCCGGGCACGATTTCGATGCTGTTCTCCGCGGCGATCAGGCCGGGCACAGCGGCGTCGTCGCCGAAGGTGGCGGCGAAGGAATCCTTGAGGGTATCGGCCTTGAGAATCTTGTCGATCGTCTCAAGCAGCGCGCTGCCGGAGGCCTGTGCGCCCGGCGCAAGCACGATGGCCTGCACGCCGCTCTCGTCGTAGAGCGCAAGCGCCTGGGCGACCTGCGCATCCTGACCGGCGCTCGCGTCAAAGGAAGGCGCGGCGGTGTCAGACGGCTGCGCGTCGCCGGAAGCGATGGCCTTGAGCTGCGCGTAGGTCAGCGGCGCGGGGGTGGCGGTGGCTTCGGCCGTGAGCGTCACCTCGCCGGAGGCGACGGCCTCCTGCACCGCGTCCACACTGACGGCGTCGCCGTCGGCGGCGCGCAGGAGCGTGCGCAGCACGTCGTCGGAGAGCTCCGCGTCCGGCGCGAGGTAGATGGTGGCGTCGCTGTCGTCCGCCTCCAGGGAGGAGACGAAGGTCGCGGAGGAGGAGGCGTCGGTTTCACCCGCAGAGGCGGCGCGGATCAGGCGGATCAGCTCGTCCTCGGACAGGCCGCTGTCCGGATCATAGCGCACGAGCAGGGAGCCGTCCTCCTGCTCCTCGGCAGAGAAGATGGTCTTGCCGTCGGCGGCGTCGGAGGCGCTCTGCGCAAAGACGGGCAGAATGTCGTCCACCGTCTGCGGGATGCGGCAAATCTCGTTGCCGTCGAGGTCGTAGAGCACCACGTCGCCGTTGGCGTCGATGATCATCACGCCCTCGTGCGCGCGGTAGACGTACGTCACCCGGCTGCGCGCGAGCTCATGAATCTCGCGGGAATCGAACGTGACGCGCTGCTCGTCGCCGGGAACCGCCTTGCGCGGGAAATAGACGCGGTGCACCCATGCGCCGGTATCGCGCACGCGCAGCGTGCGGCGGCCGTTGACGAGGATGGAGGAATACAGGTAGAAGGAGTGCTCCTCCGCCTGGGTATACGCGGTGACGGTCAGCCTGGCGCAGGCCGCGCCGGGCACAAGGGCGGGCACGCCGCCAAGGGTATACTCCGCATGGGCGTTATAGCCGCCCGCGGCGCGCGTGACGTCCAGGGAGACGGACCTTGCGCCGCGAACCAGCTCGGTCATCTTCACCGGATCGGCTTCGCAAAGCGCCTGGGCGCTCGTCTGGGCCGACGCAGGGCCGTAGGCGTCGCTGGTCAGGGTCTCGACCTCGACGGCCTCCAGCTGCCAGTAGCAGGAGGTCAAGCCGCTTGCCAGCGCGCATGCCGGGAGGGCCAGCAGCAGGCAAAGCGCGAGGACACGCAGAATGTGTTTCATGACGGGAGCTCCTTTCCATGCGCGGACGTGGGAACCGCGCATTCCCCGTTGGGAAAATGTAACATTATATTTATAGCATGTTCAGCCAAAAAAAGCAAGCTGTGCATCCCAAAAATCGCGATCCGGGGGCTGACCGGCGGCTCGAAATTCAAATTTCGGTGAAAAAAGGGCTAGTCAGGTGTGTGGATTTAAGCTATAATGGTGGCAACAAGAATAACGTGAAAGGGAGGGATTGACCGTGATCCAGGTTATCTTTGGCAAGAAGGGTTCCGGCAAGACCAAGCGCATTTTGGATATGGCAAATGCTTCCGTGAAGGAAGCCAAGGGCAACGTGCTCTTTGTGGACGACGACAAGAGCTATACCCTCAGCCTCAAGCCGCAGGTTCGCTTCGTGGACGCGAGCGAATATGCCGTCAAGGGCAAGGATTCCTTCTACGGCTTCCTCGCGGGTATCCTCGCCGGCAACTACGACATCAGCGTGATCTATGTGGACGCCTTCCTCAAGCTCGTGAAGGCGGACGCGGCGGACCTGGTGGACTTCTTTGCCAAGCTCGAGACCCTCGTTGCGAACGCTGGCTGCGACATGATCATCAGCTTCAGCGAGGATGCGGCGAACGTGCCCGAGAGCATCCGCAAGTATCAGATCTGACCGGCATTCATCTCCGGGAAAAACCGGAACGTGCGACGCAGACGCCGCTTTCCTGTCTATTGACGGGAAAGCGGCTTTCTTGTATAATGGAACGACAGTTTTTTCCGTTTGCCCGGCGTTTGCCGGATTGATACAGAGGAGGGACTCCTGATGCAGATGCTTTCCACCCGCGGCGCCGCCGCCGTGTCCCCGTCCATGGCCATCCTGCGCGGCCTCGCGCCGGACGGCGGCCTCTATGTGCCCGCGGAGTTTCCGTCGTTCACGTCAGAGGAGATCCGCTCGCTCGCGAAGGTGGGCTATCAGGAGCGCGCGGCCTTCGTGCTGGGCCGCTTCCTGCCGGACTTTACGGCCGAGGAGCTGAAAAGCGCGATTGCCGGCGCGTACGGCACGGGCTTTGACTGCGAGGCTGTCGCGCCGATTCAGAAGGTGGGCGCCCGGGCGCATGCGCTGGAGCTGTGGCACGGCCCGACGCTGGCGTTCAAGGACATGGCGCTGCAGCTTTTGCCGTACCTGCTGACCATGAGCGGCAGGAAGCACGGCGAGACGCGCGAGGTGTTCATCCTCGTCGCCACCAGCGGCGACACGGGCAAGGCGGCGCTGGAGGGCTTCCTCGACGTGCCGGGCACGCGCTGCTGCGTGTTCTATCCGGACGGCGGCGTCTCCCAGGCGCAGCGCCTGCAGATGGTGACCACCGGCGGCAGCAACACGCACGTCATCGCCGTGAAGGGCAACTTTGACGACGCGCAGAGCGGCGTGAAGAAGATCTTCTCCGATCCGGATTTCGCCAAAGAGATGGACGCGCAGGGCCGCGTGCTCTCCTCCGCGAATTCCATCAACTTTGGCCGCCTCGTGCCGCAGATCGTCTATTACTTCTCCGCCTACGCCGATCTGCTCGCCGAGGGCGCGATTGAGATGGGCGACAGGGTCAACTTCTGCGTGCCGACCGGCAACTTCGGCGACATCCTCGCTGCGGACTACGCCGCCAAGGCGGGTCTTCCGGTGGGCAAGCTCATCTGCGCGAGCAACGAGAACAACGTGCTCACCGACTTCATCAAGACCGGCGTGTACGATATCTCAGGCCGCGACTTTTACAGGACCATCTCGCCGTCGATGGACATCCTGATCTCCTCCAACCTGGAGCGCCTGCTGTTTGACCTGTGCGGCCAGGACGGCGAAAAGGTTGCGGCGCTGATGGCGCAGCTCAAGGCCGAACGCCGCTATCAGGTGGACGCGCAGATGCTTGAAAAGCTCCAGGCGCGGTACGCCGCGGGCTATGTGAATGAGGACGGCATCCGCGCGGAGATCCGGCGCACCTGGGAGGAGGAGCACTACCTGATGGATACCCACACGGCGGTGGCCTCTGCGGTGCTGCGCCAGTATCAGCAGGAGACCGGCGACAAGACCCCGTGCGTCATCGTCTCCACGGCCAGCCCGTACAAGTTCGGCGCGTCCGTGCTGGAGGCGATCGCAGGCGAGGAGGCTGTGGCGGGGAAGGACGACTTCGCCTGCTGCGAAATGCTCAGCAAGCTGACGGGCACGCGCGAGCCGGATCAGATTGCGAAGCTGCCGACGATGCCCATCCGCCATACCGCCGTCTGCGAAAAGGACGCGATGGCCGAGGCCGTGCTGAATGCGGTGAAGTAACGCTGCTTTGCGCGATGCGGGCCTGAGACAGGGCTCGGCGCGGGCCGCACAGCAGTCCGCATTTGAAACGGATTCGCCAAGAAGAAATCAGGAAACAGAATAGGAAAGCGGCCCCATCTTGCCAAGCTGTTTGGAAGCGTGAGCAGGTGGGGCCGCTTTTCTACTCATTTCATTCTGGATTCATGCTTTGCGAATGAGCGCAGTCTCCATCGCAGGAGGCTGCGCCCTCTTGCATTGGAGCAAAACCAGCAGGATATGCGCATTCATTCCTGCTGCTGCGCATGCCGTTTTGGGCGGGGCGCCGTGAGCCGGTAGCTGTCGTCGATGAGGTGGAGGATCTCTTCGCCGGTCATGCTGCCGTCCAGAAGGACGCTGATCCAGTGCTGCTTGTTCATGTGATACGCCGGGACGACGGCGGGATAGACCGACTTCCAGAAGTCGGCCCAGCCCGGCTCGGCCTTCACATTGATCCAGATACGGCCCTCGCGCTCGAAGACCGCGGCGAACATCTTTTTGTTCGTCTGGTGGCGCATGACGGCCCAGTTGCCGTCGAAGGGATAGTCCTCGTAGGCATCCGGCAGGCTGAGGCAGGCGGCGATGGCCTCCTGGCGCGTCGTCATAGCTGGGCCCACCGGCACATCGTGGCGTATTCCTCGTCCGCCCGGCCCGGCCAGACGCCCTCGCGCAGCGCGCAGAGCTGGTCGTTGTGCGCGCGCAGGCGGGGCAGCAGCGCGGGCCAGTCCATGATGCCCTCGCCGAGGGGGCGGTTCTCCCATTTGTTTTCGCTGTTCCAGACGCCGTCCTTGACGTGCAGCACACAGACCTTGTCCCCGAAGAGGGAGAGCGCACGCTCCAGCAGCTCATGCTGTGCCTCGGGCCGCGACTCGCCCGGGGGCACGAGGTTGGCCGTATCGAGAATGACCCTGAGGTGCTCGCTGGGCACGTCGTCAAGCAGACGGCGGGTCAGCTCGGGCGTGGCGAGCGTGTGATAGGCGACGGGCTCGATGCCCACCGTCGCGCCGCAGTCCTCCGCGACGGCGACGACAGAACGTGTGAAGTCGAGCAGGCGGGCGTAGGCGGGCTCGCGCTCGGACTCGTCAAAGGTGAAGTGCGTGGTCTCCGTGCCGACGCAGCCCGCGCCCAGACGCACGCTGGCGCGCAGGTGCGCCGCGAACTTCGCCTTGGCGGCCTCGAGCTTGGCAGGATCGCGGTCGCTGGCGCTGACGTAGCAGCCCATGACGGGCACGGCAATCCCGCTCGCGGCAAAGGCCTCGCGGACGGCGGCGAGACCCTCATCCGTCATATAGGTCTCCGGGCTTTGCGCAAACGCCTTGCCGAAGGCCAGCTGCGTGGCGCGATAGCCGTGCGCGGCGATTTTCCCGGCCAGCTGTCCGGGCTCCATGCGGACGAAGTCGTGTCCTCTCATGCCGATAATCATAAGCAGAATCCTCCTGTCCTCAAGATGCGGTGGCTGCCTTCAGTATACGACAACCGCGCGCAAAATGGAAGGGCGCGCGGCGTTGCACGGGACAACTATTTGCGGTATAATACAGGAAAACAGAGCGGTTTGAAGGAGGATGTTTATGGAGCTTTCCAAGATTCTGTCCATGGTTGACCATACGCTTTTGAAGCCTGAAGCCACCTGGGCGCAGATTCAGGCAATCTGCGACGACGCGATCCGCTACGGCACCGCCACGGTGTGCATCCCGGCGAGCTATGTCAGCCGCTGCAAGGCGTACATGCAGGAGCAGGGCAGCAAGGTCGGCGTGTGCACGGTGATCGGCTTCCCGACGGGCTATTCCACCACGGCGGTCAAGGCGTTTGAGGCGGCGGACGCGGTGAAAAACGGCGCGGACGAGATCGACATGGTCATCAACATCGGCATGCTCAAGGACGGGTATGACCAGGACGTGCTGGAGGAGATCAACGCGATCAAGGCGGCGTGCGCAGGCAAACCGCTCAAGGTCATCATTGAGACCTGCCTGCTCACCGAGGAAGAGAAAATCCGCATGTGCGATATCGTCAGCCGCTCCGATGCGGACTTTATCAAGACGAGCACGGGCTTTTCCACCGCGGGCGCGACATTTGAGGATGTGGCGCTGATGAAGGCGCACATGGCGCCGGGCAAGGGCATCAAGGCGGCGGGCGGCATCGCCTCGCTGGCGGACGCGGAGCGCTTCATTGAGCTGGGCGCGACGCGCCTGGGCACCAGCCGGATCGTCAAGATCGTCAAAAACGAGGCGGCCAGCGGCTATTGACGCAGGATTTTCCTGAGAATTTTCTGGAAATAGCAGGGAAAAACGTTGACACCGGGGGAAAAAGCTGTTATCATAGGAAGGCAAGCCGCTCGGGGCTGGTTTTGTTGAAATGCCTGAAAATCCGGCATACCTAAACCCGGCGAGTAAATATTTAGGAGGTGTCACCATATGTACGCTATTATTGCGACTGGTGGCAAGCAGTACCGCGTTAGTGAGGGCGACGTGATCTACATCGAGAAGATCGATGCGGCCGTTGACTCCACGGTCTCTTTCGACGTTCTGCTCGTGGGCAACGAGGGCGACGTCAAGGTCGGCACCCCGGTTGTCGAGGGCGTGAAGGTTGAGGGCAAGGTCGTCGGCCAGATTCGTGGCGAGAAGATCATCGTCTTCAAGTACAAGTCCAAGAAGAACTATCGCCGTAAGCAGGGCCATCGCCAGCCGTACACCAAGGTGGAAATCACCAAGATCGGCTAAGCAATGACCACCATCACGGTCTATACTTTTGACGGCGGCAGGCTGGGCGGCTTTGAGGCTGCGGGCCATGCGGGCGCCAAAAGGATACGGGGATACGATCTGGTCTGCTGCGCGGTCTCCGCGCTGACGCAGACCGGCGTGAACGCCCTGTGCTCGGTCGCTGGCGTTGAGCCGAAGGTCGAGGTGAGGGACGGCTACCTGAGCTGCTTCCTGCCCGAGGGGCTGGACGGGCAGACGCAGGAGCGCGCGCAGATCGTGCTTCGTACGATCATGACAGGACTGACAGACATTCAGAAAATCTATCCGAGCCTGATTCGGATACAGCAAAAAGAATGGAGGCAAGCAGATGCTTACGATGAATCTTCAGCTCTTCGCTCATAAGAAGGGCACCGGTTCTTCCCATAACGGCCGCGACAGCGAGTCCAAGCGGCTCGGCGCCAAGCGCGCGGACGGCCAGTTCGTTCTGGCGGGCAACATCCTGTACCGTCAGCGTGGTACGCACATTCATCCCGGCACCAACTGCGGCATCGGCGGCGACGACACCCTGTTCGCCCTGGTGGACGGCGTGGTCCGCTTTGAGCGCAAGGGCAAGGACAAGACCCAGTGCAGCGTGTACCCGGTCGCGCAGTAAACTGCAAACGATGGAGCGTCGCTTCGGCGGCGCTCTGTTTTTGTTTTTGGGGAAAGAGAAACAGCGGACGGGAAGGCCTGTCCGCTGCTTGATGAGAATGATGTTCTGATTGAAGCTGCTTGAGCGGAATCGCAATGGTCGCCTTCGGCTCCGCTGCGATTCTTGCGTGGGGCGCTGCAGGCATGGGGGGAAAGACGTTAGGGCTGCCGCCCTAAAACCCGCTCGGGGACATTGTCCCCGAACCCCTTCTTCGCTTCGCGCCTGAATAAGCTGCTTGGGCGAGAATTACAGCACCGAGAGGGCGTCGGAGATCGTCTTCTCGAACGCCTCCTGGCCGTACTTGTCTACCTGCGTCTTGTCCTTCGGGCCGTGGGTGAGGCAGCCGGCGCCGCCGATGCAGCCGCCCTCGCAGGCCATGCCCTCGATGAAGTTGGCGGCGAGCACATTCTTGCTCTTCTTGAGCAGCGCGACCTTGCACGCCTCGATGCCGTCGCAGACCTCCGGCTTGATCTCAAAGTCGATGTTCTGCTCCTTGAGCGCCTGCACGGCCGCGTCGGTCACGCCGCCGCTGCGGGCGAAGAGGCGGCCGTAGTAGGACGCGTTGTCCAGCACGTCCTCCTCGAGGTTCTTGATGTCGAACTCACGGCTGTCAAACAGCGCCTGCAGCTCCTCGAAGGTGAGCACGGAGTCGATGTAGGGGCGAACCTCCTCGCGCTGCATCTCCATCTTCTTGGCCGTGCACGGGCCGATGAAGACGATTTTGGCCGTCGGGTCGGTGCGCTTGATGTACTGGCCGATGGCGGCCATCGGGGAGGGATTGTGGGAGATGTACTTCTCCAGCGCCGGGAAGGCGGACTGGATGTAGCGCACGAAGCCCGGGCAGCAGGAGCTGGTCACAAAGCCCTTCTCTGCGATCTCCTTGGACTCCCACATGGCGACCATGTCCGCGCCCAGCGCCGCCTCGACGACCGCATGGAAGCCGATCTTCTTGAGGCCGGTGATGACCTGGCCGAGCTTGGCATAGGTGAACTGGCTGGCGATGGACGGGGCGACGACGGCGTAAACCTTGTAGTTCTTGCCGAAGTCGCTGCCCTTGAGGATGTCGATCACGTCCACGATGAAGGACTTGTCCATGATCGCGCCGAACGGGCACTGGTACACGCACGCGCCGCAGGAGATGCACTTCTCGTTGTCGATGGCGGCGGCGCCGTCCGGGTTGATGGAGATGGCCTTCACCTTGCAGGCGTTCTGGCAGGGACGGGTGCGGTGCGCGATGGCGGCATACGGGCAGACCTTGGCGCACTGGCCGCACTCGACGCACTTGCTCTTGTCGATGTGGGCGACGTGGTTGTGGTCAAAGGTGATCGCGCCGCGCTTGCAGACGTCCTCACAGCGGTGCGCCAGGCAGCCGCGGCAGGAGTCGGTCACCTCGTAGCCGGCAGCGGGGCACTCGTCGCAGGCGATCTCGATGACCTCGACGACGTTGCCGTTGTGCTTGTCGCCGCCCATGGCGAGCTTGACGCGCTCGGCGAGGATGGCGCGCTCCTTGAACACGCAGCAGCGCATGGTCGGCGTCTTTCCGGGAACGATGATCTTGGGAATATTCAGTACGTTTTCAAGCAGCGTGTCGTTCCACGCGTCGCGAGCGACCTCGCGCAGCACCTTGTACTTGAGGTACTGCACCTTGGTATCGAATTTTCTCATGGGTTCCTCACTCCTTAGAAGTAGCTGACCTTGATGTGCTTGCCCATTTTCTTGAGGCAATCGCTGAGCTCCTTGACCAGGTTCATCTTGATGTTGAAGTTGATCGGCAGGTCTGGGTTCTGATGCGCGGGGTTGACCGCGCGGCCCACGAAGAAGGTGATGTCCGTGGCTTCCTCAAAGAGCAGGCGGGCGATCAGCGAGGCGCCGTCGCGCTTCATGCTCCATTCGGCGTATTCCGTGTTGGCTTCGATGTAGTCCTTGGCGTACTCCACGACGCGGTTGATCGTGATGACGCCCTCGGTCACCAGATCCACGCCCTCGATCTCGGCGATGGGCGGGATGTCGCTGCGCTCGAAGGACAGCGTCGCCTTGAGCGGCTTGCCCAGGTACTTGGCGGCGATGGAGGACGTGGTGCCGCCGCAGACGATGTGCTTGCCCTCCTTGGAGAAGAACAGGTTCATCATGCGGTCGCAGTCGTCGCGGTTGCTCGGCGGGCCGAAGAGCAGGTTCATCGGCACGCGCTTGCGGATGCGCACGATGCAGGCGGTGGCGTCGTCGCCGGGCTTGCCGCCGTAGAGCTTGTTGACCTCGTCGATGAGGATGGTGGAGAGCGTCTTGGCGGTGTAGCCGGCCACACAGATGGTCTCCATGAAGGCGGCGATGTCCTCGCGCTTCCAGCCGAAGTTGTAGCTCATGCCGATGCCCGCGTGCGGACAGCCGTCGCTCATGGCGATGAACAGGTCGTTTTCCTGAAGCTTGATGACGGACTTGAAGATCTTCTTGCCGCCAATGGTCATCTCGGTCCGCGGGTACTCGAAGTTCTTCTCATCGCGGATGAGGATGACCTGCGGGTTGTCGTACTGGATGAGCTCGGCGGTCTCGTTGTTGCGAAGGTGGATGATGGTGAAGGTGGAATAGGCGACGCCGCGGACGGAGCACACCGGCAGCGTGGCGGCGATGGCGGAGACGCACTCCTCGATGGGCAGGCCCGCGGCCAGCATCGTGGAGATGATCTTGGAGGTGAGCGTAGAGAGGATGCTCGCCTTTACGCCGCTGCCCAGGCCGTCCGCCAGGACGATGACGGTGGAGCCGTCGCCCTGCTCCACGATGTCCACGTGGTCGCCGCACAGCTGCTCGCCGACGTGGTTGATACTCTTGTATCCGATATCCGCACAAAGATCATTCATTCGAGATGGACTCCTTCAGCTTGGACAGGGCGATCTTGGTTTCAGCGGCGGTCTCGCCCAGCAGGGACGCGATCTCCTGTACGATGCGCATCTGCTTGTCAACGACCTTGTCGGCGACCTCGATGGTCTGGTGGCTGATGCTCTCCTTCTTCTCGCGCTCGCGCTCCTCCTGCGTCACGTCGCGCATGATGCAGATGAGCAGGCGGCTCTCCTTGTCGTGGATGACCGTCTCCTCGACGTAGCGCTTGTACTCGACCAGGTATTCGCGCTGCTCGAGGATGCCCATGCGGGACTCGAGCGCGTTCATGAAGATCATCGGGTCGAGGATGCGCACGACCGGCTCGCCCATCACGTCGCTGGCGTTGCGGATGTTGAGGATCTTGCGCGCGGCGGCGTTGATCTGCTGCACCTCCAGGTCCTCGTTGAGCACGATGATGCCGTTGGGCGTGTTCTTGACGATGGTGTCCGAGAAGCTCTCCGCCTTGTCCTTGAGGTAGGGCAGGCACATGGAGGCCTCCGCCTTGCCCTGATAGATGGCGATGGCCTTCTCGCGGCAGGTGTTGTAGCCGCAGGAGCCGCAGTTGAGCTCCTGGCTCGGGCGGAACTTGCCCATCTGGCGCAGGATGGCGGAAATCTCCGTCTCGCTGGGCATTTTCGCCTCCGGCTGAATCGGGGAGAAGCTCTTGCGCAGGTGCATGAGATCCGGCTGCGGCACGTCAAAGTCCTTCGTGCCGGCGTAGCTGGAGACGGCCACATAGTCCTTGACCGGGTTCTTGTGGTACTTCTCCATGACGGGGCCGCTGACGCAGCCGCCGGCGCAGGCGTTCATCTCGATGAAGCAGTGGTGGATCTTGCCGCTCTCGATATCCTTGAGCGCCTCGATGCAGTTGCTTACGCCGTCGACGGACAGGTAGGTGAAACCGGGGGCGTCCTGGCGCATGGTCTTGAGCACGCCGCCGGTGACGGGGAAGAAGCGCGCGAGGCTCTCCTCCTGCGCGTCGACCTCGTGCTCCAGCTCGATGCCCTCCTTATTGAGCCAGTTGGTCAGCTCCTCGAAGGTGAGCACGGCGTCGGTCAGGCCCTTGTAGTGATCGGCCTCGTCCTTTTTCGCGACGCACGGGCCGATGAACACGGTCTTGGCGTTCGGGATGCGGCGCTTGATGTCCTGGCAGTGCGCCAGCATGGGGGAGAGCACGTCCGCCAGATACGGCAGCGCGCCGGGGAAATACTTCTGAATCAGCAGGTTGGCGGAGTGGCAGCAGGAGGAGATGATGACGTCCTTGTGATCCTCGGCGAGCATGCGCTCGTACTCGGTCTTCACGATCGTCGCGCCGATGGCGGTCTCCTCCACGTCGGCAAAGCCGAGCTTTTTGAGCGCCCTGCGCATCGCGCCGATGCCCACGCCCTCGTAATTGGCGATGAAGGACGGCGCGAGGGAGACGATGACGGGATCCTCGCCCTGCAGCATGACCTTCACCTTCTCGGTGTCGTCCACGATCTGCTTGGCGTTCTGCGGGCAGACGACGAAGCAGTGGCCGCAGAGGATGCACTCGTTATCGATGATGTGCGCCTGATTGCCGGAGAAGCGGATGGACTTGACCGGGCAGTGGCGGATGCACTTGTAGCAGTTTTTGCAGTTGGATTTTTTCAGCGTGAGAAAGCTGGCCATGGCAATCCTCTCTTACAGTTTTTTGAGTACGTTTTCGTTCCAGAACGTCTGGAAGCCCTCGCGGGTGACGCCGGTGTAAACCTCGTCGTCGACCTGGATGGTGACGCCGATGCGGTTGCATTGGCCTGTGCAGAAGCTGCCGGCCAGGGTGATCTCGTTTTCAAGATGGCCCTCCTCCACGGCCTTCTGCATGAGCTGCACGATGTCCGCGGAGCCCTTGAGGTGGCAGGAGGAGCCGACGCAAATCTGGATGATCATGGCCCGTCACACTTTCGCGAGCACCTGCTCGGCAAAGAAGGCATCCACATTGTCCGGCGAGACGGAATGCAGCACGTCGTCCACGGTGACGCACACGCCCTTCTGGCAGTTGCTCAGGCAGAAGGTGCCGGCGAGCTGGACCTTGTCCTCCAGGCCGTTCTGGCTGATGAGCTGCTGGAGCGCGCGCACGACCTGATGGGAGCCCTTCACATGGCAGGAGGAGCCGATACAAACGGTAATCTTCATAAAAACACTCCTTCATTGATCCGTAAAGCTGAGAAGATGAAAAAGGCAATAAATTAACAAGAACTGAACACACATGGGCAAAATGAGACGCTGCTCATCAAGAACTGTATATATTATATCATTTACGGGAATTCTTGAAAATGGGAATCGTCAATAAATATGCAAGCCCGGTTTGTTTATCCGGCATAAAAACCCGGCGCGCAAGGAAAAAACGCCGCACGGCACAGCCGGGCGGCGGAAAACAGCGCGTTATTTCTGGTCGTAGGGCTTGACCTCGACGCTTCTTTTGTCGAAATCGATGAAGATCTGGAAGGCGTAGTTGTCCTCGCAGGTGTCCCAGATTTCGACAAACCGGGGCGTGACCTCGATGATGATCTCGGTGTCCTCGTGGGAGTAGCGGTTGTAGCTGCCCCAGAGGTACTTCTCGTAGAGCTTTTCAAACCGGCGGTCCGGCTCGTCGATGACCAGGCCCTTGCTTTGCGCCGTGCCCTCGACCTGGATGCCGCTCCAGCACAGGGCGACGTTCGGGTTTTCAAACAGCTGCTGCGTCTTGCGGAAGTTCTTGTCGGTCTTGAACCAGATCTTCCGGTCGTAGAACAGGCAGCTGACGTTGCGCACCATGACATAGTCGTTCACGGAGCTGGCCAGCGCCATGATCTTGGAATCGCCCAGCTTGTCGAACATGATTTCGACCGCCTGGTCGAAGGTGAGGTTTTTGTCTGCGCTGAATTTCATGAAAATGGCCTCCTGATAGCATTACTGGATGAGTTTTTTGAGCGGGACGCTGATCTTCTTGTACACGAGCATGGCGATCAGCGAGATGACCGTCATGGAGATCACATTGAAGGGGATGATGGAGAAGGCCACCATGGTCGGCAGGTCGTGAATCCAGGGGTTGACCGCGGTGCACATGCTGATGATGGCCGCCCAGTCCATGCCGTAGAGCTTGATATAGAACGGGAAAATCAGATAGACGTTGGTGAGAATCGCCGTGCACACGCCCACGACGGTGCCGATGACCAGGCCGATCGCCGCGCCGCGGCGGGTCTTGTGGCGGCGGTAATAGATCACGGAGGGCAGCACATACGCGCAGCTGAGCAGGAACTTTTGCAGCTCTCCGGTGAGCATGCTGCTGGTGCCCTTGAACACGAGCTTGAGCAGGATCTTCACCGCGATGATCTGCACCGCGCCGATCGGGCCGAGAATGTAGCCGCCGATGAGCTCGGGCAGATAGGAGAAGTCGAAATCGGCAAACGGGGAGAGGAAGGGCACCGAGAAGCTGAAGTACATGAGGACAAAGGCGACGGCGCCCATCATGGCGGCCATGGTCAGACGGCGGATTTGGGTTCTGCTTTTCATAGGACATCCTCCTAAATAAAAATTTCCTGAAGCCAAAAGATGCTGGCCTCAGGAAATTTCCTATCACGGCAGGCGCCGACGCGCCCGCTGCGCAGGAGGAATTGTCTTTTCTCATCCGGACTGTACCGTCGGTTCTGGAATCGCACCAGATCGGCCTCCCAAGGGAGGTTCATGGACTCTACCATCGGTCGGGATTTGCACCCTGCCCCAAAGACCATTCAGTTTTAACTTCGCTGCCTATTGTAGGCCATTGGGAGAGCTTTGTCAATGGGGCGGGCGCAATTTGCGCTGGATTTCTGCGCTTACGGGCGGATGATAAGCCGGTGGTCCGCGGTGACGGCTGCCGGGGAGATGAAGCCGACGCGGTCGTTTCCGGTTTCCTCCGTGCGGCCGTGGTAGCAGATGAGCAGCTCGCCCTCCGGGCTGCGCAGCATGCAGCTGTGGCCCGTGCCGGTGACGCGTCCGTAGCGCTCCAGGATCGGGTTTTCCTGCGCTTTGACAAACGGCCCGAGCGGCGTATCGCCCACCGCGTAGCCGACTGCGTAATCCGGGCCGGCGAAGAAGTTGCCGGAATAGGTGATGATGTACTTGTCCCCGTGCTTCATGATGAAGGAGCCCTCGTTCCAGCGGCGGCCCGTGGCGGCGGCGGAGCGCCCTTCCCACGTCTGGCAGGGGCGCAGCAGCAGCGTCGGCTCGCCGATCACGCCGGAGAAGTCGGGCCTGAGCTCCACGCCGTAGATCCAGCTTTCCTCCAGGCCGTCGACGCTGTGCTCGTAGCAGCAGCGGGAGTAGTACAGATAAAGCCGCCCGTCGTCGATGAGCAGGTTCGCGTCGATGACGGGATAGCCGGGGTCGAAGAGTGGCCTGTCGGACAGATCCTCAAACGGGCCAGCGGGCGTATCGGACACCGCGACGCCGATGCGGAAGTTTTCCAGCGCGCCGCCGGGATTTTCCTTCCAGTCCGCGCTGTAAAACAGGTAGTATTTGCCGCCGATCTCGTAGCACTCCGGCGCCCAGAAGTTGTCCGTGCCCCAGCGCGCGTTTTCCTTGGAGAGCGCCACGCCGCAGTCCGTCCAGTCCCGCAGGTTGCGGGAGGCGCGGACGGGGAAGCCCGTGCCGTGTAGGCCGGTGCTGTCCTCGGTGGTGCAGTAGAGATAGTACATGCCATCGGAGGCCCTCATGATGAAGGGATCGGCCGCGGCAAAGGGAAGACGGACCGTGGTGAACATCTGTCGCCATCCTTTCGTATTGCCTGGGGCGCCGGTCATCGGGCTGCACGCACGTTACCGGAGGTCGAACGCCCCGTGATTGTGGACGTATTCGGGGATGTCCTCGTCAAAGACATCGCAGGTTTCGCAGTCGCAGCCGATGTAATCGGCGTTCACAAAGCCGGAACGGACGACGCTGCCGTCCTGCAGGATCCGGATGCCGGCGTAATACCTGCCCTTGTAGACGACGACGTCGACGAGCTGGAACTCGGTATCCGGGCCGATCTTGCCGTCCGAACCGAAGGGGTAATACGCCACGCGGCTGTTTCCGCCTGCGGGCGTATCCCAGAGCGTGACGCGGCGGCCGTAGCAGTGCACATGGCCGTATGCCTTGCAGCCCTCGTCCGTGCAGGATGAAGGGGTATAGCCGTCCCAGCCGTCCGTGTAGGCGTAGATATGCGTGGACAGGTGCGCAGCGGCCTTCGCGCTGCCCAGCGCCTCGCAGGCGGGCGCCTTGTCCGCCAGGGCGGCAGAAGCCGGGAGCGTCAGCAGGAGCGCAAGGAGCAGGAAAACGCGGATGTACTTCATCATAGATGCCTCCGGCATGAAAATTTGGAAGGGAACACATGCAGTATAGCAAAATCCGGAGAGAATCTCAAGCCGTCTCTTTTGACTTGCGTATTGACACATTGCCCAAAATACGGCATAATATTCTATAGAAAAATGAACGCTGGCCCCGCGCGCGGGCACTGCGCCCAAATGCGGACGCCGCGGAAAAAAGGAGTGCGCGCCATGGCCATTAAGCTGATTCAGTATCCCCACCGGCAGGGCAACGTCCCGCTTCGTCTGGCGACGGGACATTTTGCCACCAGCCACAGCCATCTCAACTACTACATCGACATGACGATGACCAAGCACCGCCTCTCCGAGGCGCGCGACGCGGCGGTCATGCTGTGCAGCAAGTTCAATGCCTCCACGATCATCGACACCATCCTGTGCCTGGACGGCACGGAGGTGATCGGCGCGTGCATGGCCAGCGAGCTGACCCGCGCCGGCTACATGAACATGAACGCACACCGCACCATCTATGTGGCCACCCCGGAGCACACCTCCGGCAGCCAGCTGATCTTCCGCGACAACACCGCGCCGATGATCGCGGGCAAGCACGTGCTGGTGCTGGCGGCCTCCGTCGCCACCGGCTACACCGCGCAGGCCGCCGTCGAGGCGATCCGCTATTACAGCGGCATTCCGGTGGGCATCTGCTCCATCTTCGCCTGCGTGGAGCAGTGCGAGGGCTTCCCGGTGATCAGCATCTACAGCAAGCAGGACCTGGACGGATACGCGAGCTATCCGTCCCGCGACTGCCCGATGTGCAGGGCCGGCGTCAAGCTGGACGCGCTGGTCAACAGCCACGGCATTTCCAGCTTCTGAGCGCAGCAGACAAACGGCATACATCGTTCCCCGGCGCGCCCCGAGCGCCGGGGCATTTTCTGCGCAGGGGGGAATCACGGCTAAGCGGCAGGCTGTGACGAAGGAAGGCATATTTTGCGAGAAGACGAGGACAAAATCCGTGGCGTCACCGGCGCGAAATATGATACAATGCAACAAAATGCAATACGGAGGGAAATGCCGTGAAAAAGCAAAGCGGCGCCATGGATCTGACCGTCGGCAGCCCGATCAGGCAGATTCTGCTGTTCTCGCTGCCCCTGATCCTGGGCACGCTGTTTCAGCAGCTGTACAGCCTCATCGACACGATCATGGTCGGCCGCCTGATCGGCACGGACGCCCTGGCGGCGGTGGGCGCCACCTATTCGCTCAATTTCCTGACGCTGGGCTTTGTGCAGGGTGCGTGCGTCGGCTTCGGCATCCCGCTGGCGCAGTCCTTCGGCGCCAAGCGCGGGGACGAATACAAGCGCTACTTCTACAACGGCGCGATGCTCTGCGTCGCGCTGGCGACGGTCATGACGGCGGCCATGGTGCTGCTGGCGCGACCGATGCTGACGCTGATGCGCACGCCGCAGGATATCTTTGACCAGACGCTTCGGTACATGCTGGTGATCTTCCTGGGCATTCCGGCCTCCGTGCTCTACAACTTCTGCGCGGGCGCGCTGCGGGCGTCGGGCGATTCCCGGCATCCGTTCGTGTTCCTGCTGATCTCCTCGCTGCTCAACATCGTGCTGGACTATCTGCTCATCGTGCCCATCCCCCTGGGCGTGACGGGCGCGGCGCTGGCGACGGTGCTCAGCCAGCTGCTCAGCGGCGTGCTCAATCTGTTCTGGCTGGCGAAGAGGACGGAGCTGCTCTCCGGCAGCCGCGGTTATATGGCCTTCTCCGGCGCGCACGCGAAGCGGCTGTGCGCGGTCGGCTTCCCGATGGGCTTTGAGTACTCCATCTCCGCGCTGGGCGCGGTGATCATGCAGAGCGCGATCAACAGCCTGGGCAGCGTGGCCGTCGCCGGCCAGACGGCGGGCGAGAAGATCCGGCAGATGTTCACCCTGCCGATGGAGAGCGTGGGCATGGGCGTGGCAACCTACGCCGGACAGAACGAGGGAGCAAACCGTCCCGACCGCATCCGCGACGGCATCCGTGCGGGCCTGACGATCCAGTGGACGTACTGCGTGGCGGCATGGGCGGCGATTGCGCTGCTCAAGCGGCCGCTGAGCGAGCTGGTGCTGGGCGCACAGGCCGCGCAGGAGCTGGAGCTGTCGGTGCAGTATCTGGGGATCATCAGCACGCTGTTCTGTTTCCATGGCGCGCTGATGATCATGCGCAACACGCTGCAGGGCATGGGCTACAGCGCGCACGCGGTGCTCAGCGGCGTGGGCGAGCTGCTGGGCCGCAGCCTGGGCGGCCTGCTTGCCGCGGGCAGCCTCGGCTTTGTGGGCATCTGCCTGGCCAATCCGCTGGCCTGGGGCCTGGCGCTGGTCTATTGCTCGCTGATGGTCTGGCGGTTCCTGGGCGCGCGCCTCAAATCGGGGCGGGTCACTTGACGGCCCCCAAAACCATGATATAATGTCGAATCCAGGAATGATTCTGACGGCACCGGCGCCTGACCGCGCTGCGGGGCGCGGGCCGTATGCATGCTTGCTGGGAGGCCTTATGGAAGAGATCAACATCGGCGCAAAGGTACAGGAGTACCGGATGATGAAGCAATACACGCTGCGGGAGCTGGCGGCCCGGGCGGAGATGACGCCGTCCATGCTCAGCCAGATTGAAAAGAACACGGTCAATCCCTCGATCAATACGCTGAAATCCATCGCAGCGGCCCTGGGCGTCCCGATGTTCAAGTTCTTTCAGAGCGAAAGGGTATCGGAGGATCTGATCGTCCGGAGAGGGGAAAACATCCATCTGGGCAGCGTGAAGGACGGCGTGATCTACAAGCTGCTGACCCCCGATCTGAACGGCACCATCGAGTTTTGCCTCATGGAGATTCCGCCGCATTCCAGAACGGCGGAAATCGAGAAATCCCATGTGGGCGAGGAGGTCGCGTTTGTCGTCGAGGGCAGCGTGAAAATCCAGCTCAATCAAAAGGAATTCAGCCTGAATCAAGGCGACAGCATCCAGATTCCCGCAGGCGTCAACCACCTCTGGAACAACGAAGGCGATACGCAGGTCAAAGTGATCTTCGCCATTACTCCCCCGAGCTTTTAACCGGGGGAGCCAAACCGTCGACAAAGCATTGTCGACGGTTTGGCGCTGCAAGTCTGCCAAGGCATCCTTGCAGCGGTTAACATCATTTTCTTGTGCGCTGCGCGCACGGCCAGAAAATGATCAAGGATGCGGCTTGCAGCCGCTCCTCGCGCCGCACATGTCGCCGCTGCGGATTTCATATGAAGGGGCTGCGGCCCCTTCATGCATCCCTAAAGACAACCGCTTGCTTTGTTGATCAGCTGACTCCCCCGAGTTTTAACCGGGGGAGTTTTTGTATGCTGGCGCGAAGGGCATGCAAAGTTGTGCGAAAGTTCAAATGAATACGTCTGATGATTTGTTAATAATGAACAAAACAACATCGATGATTTATTTTTATTTAATGAAATTAAGAAATACTGAACATGTACATTGGCAATTAACAAAATTTGGTGTAGATTAACATCAACGAAAGGGAAGACGGTAAGCAGAATCCCCAAACCGCCCGCCCTCCCTTTGCAAAACCCTTTGCGATGCGTTTGATCCGGAAAAGGCGCCGTTTCCGGATGGACGCATGCCTGCGCGACAACAAGATCATGAAGAAAGGGTAAAAGGTATGAACGCACAGAAGTACATCGACGGCAATCCGGTCATCCGGACCATTGCCAACAAGGAAGAGACCGTCTGGATCAATCCGTATTTCCTGCCCTTTGCGATGACGGACGCGACCTGCCAGCTGGTCGTCTCCGACGCGGACATCGAGGACGCCGAGAAGCGCCTGGGCAGGTTCGCCTCCTTCATCCGCCGCTGCTTCCCGGAGACGGAGGAGACCAACGGCCTGATCGAATCCCCCCTGCAGGCCATCCCTTCCATGCAGAAGAAGCTGGAGGAGACCTATGGCTGCGAGATCCTCGGCCATCTGTTCCTGAAGATGGACAGCCATCTGGCCATTGCGGGCTCCATCAAGGCCAGAGGCGGCATCTACGAGGTGCTCAAGCACGCGGAGGATCTGGCGCTTGAGAGCGGCAAATTCACCATGGACGAGGACTATGCCCGTCTGGCGGACGAGGACATGAAGGCCTTCTTCGGGCAGTATACCGTGCAGGTCGGCTCGACCGGTAACCTGGGCATGTCCATCGGCATCATGAGCGCGGCGCTGGGCTTCAAGGTCAAGGTGCACATGTCCGCCGACGCCAAGCAGTGGAAGAAGGATCTGCTCAGGAGCAAGGGCGTGGAGGTCATCGAGTACAGCGACGACTATTCCAGAGCCGTGGCGGAGGGCCGCAAGCTGTCCGACATGGATCCCATGAGCTACTTTGTGGACGACGAGAAGTCCGTCAACCTGTTCCTGGGCTACGCGGTGGCGGCCAAGAGGCTGCACAAGCAGCTGACGGAGGCAGGCATCACGGTGGATGAGGAGCATCCGCTGATCGTCTATCTGCCGGCCGGTGTGGGCGGCGCGCCGGGCGGCGTGGCGTATGGCCTGAAGCGGATTTACAAGGACAATGTGCACTGCTTCTTCACCGAGCCGACGATGTGCCCTTCTGTTCTGCTGGGCGTGGCCACGCAGGAATTCGAGAAGGCCAATGTGCATGACTTCGGCATCTCCGGCGTGACCGAGGCCGACGGCCTGGCCTGCGCAAGCCCGTCCGGCTTCGTGACCCGGATCATGACCAACCTCCTGTCCGGCGACTTCACGGTGGCCGACGGAAAGCTCTACGATTACCTGCGCCTGCTCTACGCCTCCGAGCAGATTCAGATCGAGCCCTCCAGCTGCGCGGCCTTCAGCGGCCCCTGCGGCCTGCTCAGCTATTCGGACTCCAGAGCGTACTGCGAGCAGCATGGCCTGACGAAGGAGAAGCTGGCCAATTCCACGCAGATCGCCTGGGCAACCGGCGGCAGGCTGGTGCCGGAAGAGGTGCGCAAGGCGTATCTTGAAACCTACATCGGATAAAAGCTGGAGGAGAGAAAGCATATGAGTTCCAATCTGTTGGTCATCAGCGGCTTGATGCTGGGCGTGCTGGTGCTGGTGCTGTGCACGGTCAAGTTCAAGATTCATCCCTTCTTCGCGTTGATTGCGACGACTGTTACCTTTGCCATCGTCTCCGGCATGAACCTGGAGGAGATGCTTGCCGCGTTCACCAGCGGCATGGGCGGCACCATGGCGGACATCGGCCTGGTCATCGCGCTGGGCACGGTGACCGGCGCGCTGCTGGAGAAATCCGGCGCGGCGGAGACCATGGCCAAGACCATCCTCAAGATCACGGGCAAGAAGCACGCGGCCCTGGGCCTGGCCATCACCGGCTACTTCGTGTCCATCCCCGTGTTCTGCGATTCCGCCTTCGTCCTGCTGAGCCCGATCGCGAAGCGGATCTCCAAGGATACGAAGATTTCCATGACCACCATGGCCGTGGCCCTGTGCATGGGCCTGCACGCCACCCACATGTTCGTGCCGCCGACGCCCGGCCCGCTGGCCGTTGCGGGCATCCTGAGCGCGGACCTGGGCTATGTGATCCTGTTCGGCGCGCTGGTTTCCATCCCCGTCATGCTGGTGGGCTACTTCGGCGCCGTCTTCATGGGCAAGAAGTACGACTACCTGCCGGAAAACGTGGTGGATGTCCCGGAGAACCAGAAGCTGCCCTCCCCGCTGATGGCCTTCCTGCCGATCCTGACGCCCATCCTGCTGATGCTGCTCAAGACCATCGGCGACATGTGCGGCCTGCAGGGCGCTTTGATGAACATCATCGCTGTGCTGGGCACGCCCGCCGTGGCGCTGCTGGTCGGCCTGATCATCGCGCTGGTCGGCTATCATCAGATTTTCCCCGAGGATACCAAGGCGTGGGGCTTTGACGGCGTGTTCTCGGACGCCCTCAAGACGGCCGGCCAGATCATCCTGATCGTCGGCGCCGGCGGCGCGTTCTCCGGCGTGCTGAAGGCGTCTCCGCTGCAGGCGATCCTGACGAACACCTTCTCCGGCCTGACCATCGGCATCCTGGCGCCCTTCATCATCGGCTTCATCTTCCGCACCTGCGTGGGCTCCGCCACCATCGCGATGGTGACCGCGGCGACCATGATCACGCCGCTGCTGGATGTGCTGGGCTTCGCCTCTCCGATGGGCCGCGTGATTGCCATGCTGGCGTGCGCTGCCGGCGGCCTGATGGTGTTCCACGGCAACGACGACTTCTTCTGGGTCACCGCGACCACCTCGGAGATGGACACCTCCGTGGCCTACAAGACCATTCCGATCATCAGCGTGTGCCAGTCCATCGTGGCCCTGATCGTGGTCTTCGTCCTGAGCCTGATCTTTATCTGAGAAAGCGTTGAGGGTGAACAACATGAAACAGGCAATTTTCTCGGGCAGCGCGCCGGCGGCCATCGGCCCGTATTCTCAGGCCATCACGGTGGGCGATACGGTGTACATCTCCGGTCAGCTTCCCATCGATCCGGCCACCGGGCGCTTCCCCTCTGACGACATCAGGGATCAGACCCGGATGTCCCTGGAAAACGTTAAGGCCATTCTGGCCGTTGCCGGCCTGACCATGGCCAATGTGGTCAAGACCACGGTGCTGCTGGACGACATCGGCGACTTTGGCGCGATGAATGAGGTCTACGGCGCGTACTTTGCCGAGCCCTATCCCGCCAGAGCGGCCTTTGAGGTAGCCAAGCTGCCCAAGGGCGCGAAGGTTGAAATTGAAGTCATCGCAGTCCGATAAGCGATTTTGAAAGGGCTGCCCCACCAGACGCGGTGAGGCAGCCCTTTTTGTCATCTGCAAAAGGCGATGCATCAGGGGATGAGCTGCAGAACGGTGACGCTGTGCGGCGCGAGCTGCACCGGCGATGAGAGCGGCTGCGATCCCTGCTCGACGTGAACCTGGTCGGGACAGTCAAAGTCGTTGGCGCTGTCCGCGTCCGGCGAGACCAGCGAGAGGCGCTGCGCGCGGGCATAGGGCAGGGCGGTGTCCAGCTGCACGCAAACGGAACGCTCGGGGTCCAGGTTGATCAGGCTGACGGTCAGCGCGCCGTCGTCGCGCGTGGCGGCTACGGCGTCCAGCACGGGAACGGGCACGCCGTCCGCGTCGCACATCGCCATGTCCTGCGCGTAGCTGTCCACCAGGTGCGCGCCCAGCTGATTGCGCAGCAGATCGAACACAAAGTACGCCGGGCGCAGCACGATGCCGGTATCGCTCACGCCGATCAGGCCGCGGCCGCAGACGGTCGGCGAGAAGTTCGCCATGGTGACCATGTCGCCGTGACGCATGCACAGGTGCAGGAAGGACGCGGCGAAGATGGCGTCCGCCATGGTGTACTGCGCGTTGAGCTCGTTGGCGGCGCGCAGGGCGGCGGCGTGGCCGTGATCGGGATCCAGATGGGAGAAATCGGCGACACCCGGGTGATACCAGCCGCGCAGGTTCCACTCGTCGAAGGCGATTTTGACGCGGTGCTCCAGCCCCAGCGCGCAGAGCAGACCGCGGACAGCGACGATGCTCCGCTCAAACTGCGCGGGCGCCCGGAGCGACCTTCTGTAGCCGCTCAGCGCGTTGGTCTCCCACGCCTCGTCAAAGTAGCCGTGGATGCTGATCATGTCGATCAGATCGCCCGCGCTGCGCAGCAGGGCCAGATTCCAGTCGACGTCCGGCACGGCGGCGGCCAGAATCCTGATGCCGGGGTCCACGCGGCGCATCATCTTGGCGCTCTCGCGGACGAACGGCCCCCACTGCTGCGCCGTCTTCGCGCTGATCTCGCCGCCAGTGTAGTTCTCGTTGCCGATGGACCAGTACTTGACGCCGAACGGCTTCTCGTGCCCGTTGGCTCTGTGCAGCCTGGCCCAGCGGCCCATGGCCGGCTCGTTGCAGTATTCCACCCAGTCGGACATGGGCAGGATGAACAGGTCGGACAGGGAGAAATTGTCCCTGAGCAGCTTTTTGATCCTCGTGAGCATCAGCCGTCCACCTCCCTCTTGCTCATCGTCGTGTACTGGATGACGGCAATGAGCATGACCAGCAGGATGAAGATCGCCGCCAGCGCCGTGGATACGCCGTACTGGCGCTCGGAAATGCCGCGCTGGATGATGATCTGGGTCACGGTATAGTTGGAATAGCCCGGGCCGCCCTTGGTCAGCGCGTAGGGCAGGTCGTAGACCTTCAGGCCGTTGGTCAGCAGCAGGAGCGTGTTGACCGTCAGCGCCGGGGCGAGCAGCGGGATGGTGATGAAGCGGAACTGGTCAAACCGGGTCGCGCCGTCGATGGCCGCCGCCTCGTAATAGGTGGGGTCGATCGCCTGCAGATAGGCGATGTTGACCATCGTGTGCCAGCCGGTGTTCGCCCAGACGGCGACGGCGATGATGGAGAACTTGGCGATCCAGCCGCCGGAGGTGAAGCCGATGGGCTTGATGCCAAAGAGCGAGCCGAGGATGGAGTTGAGCGCGCCGGTTTTCAGCGGCGAGAGGATGTAGCTCCAGATATAGCCCAGCAGCAGCGCGCTGACGATAGAGGGGAAGAAGAAGATGGCGCGCTCCAGGGTTTTAACGCGCTGGTTTTTGTCCAGGCAGACGGCCAGCGGCACGGATATCACGTTGATGAGCAGCACGACGAAGAACGTGTAAAACAGGGTGTTGAACAGCGCCTGCTTCATCACGTCGTCGCGGAAGACGGCGAAATAGTTTCTGAGGCCAACGAAGTTGTAGGTGTGCAGCACGCCGTCGAAATCGGTGAAGCTGTACACGAGCGTCTTGAGCAGCGGAACGACCGTAAAGGCCGTAAACGCGAGGATCGCCGGAAGCAGAAAGAGTTCGTACTGCATCTGGCGGAGGATGCGTCCTTTTTTCATCGAGCCTTCACTCCCATTGAGGCAGAATTGCGGCTGTTGCCGGCGGCGCGCCGGAAAAACCGCGCCGGCGCTGTGAGAAAAGCTGAGGGGCGGAAGCCCGCCCCTCAGCCCTGGAGAAAGCGATTACTGCGCGGAAACCTCGGCCAGCTTCGCGTCCAGACGGGCGGCAGCTTCCTGCGGGGTGCAGGCGCCGACCAGCACGTCCTGGATGCCGGCCAGGAAGGTCAGGCGAAGGGACTCGGTGTAGGAGATCCACTCGCTCATCGGGATGTGGAACTCGCCGGCCTGCACGGCGGCGACGGCGTCCACGACCTCCTTGCGCAGCTCAGGCGTGAAGCCCTTGGCCACGGTGAAGCCGCCGTAGGCGCTGTACTGGGCCTCCAGGCCCTCCGGAGAGACGCAGTACTCGATGAACGCCTTGGCGACCTCGGGGTTCTTGGCGTTGGCGTTGATGCACGGGCCGACGTTGATGCAGCCGCAGTAGTAGACGTGCTCGGTGCCCGGAATGCCCATGACCTCATAGTTGAGGTCCGGATTGATCTGATCGATGGTGCCGCAGTTCCAGGAGCCGGAGATGATCATGGCGACCTGCTCGGTGGCGAACTGCACGACGACGTCGTCGCCGGAGATGCCGACCATGTCCGCGCTCAGATAGCCCTTGTCCACGAGCTCCTTGAACATCTCATACGGCTTGGTCCAGCCGTCCACAAACTTCGCTTCGCCGGCGAACACCTTCGCGGTGAAGTCCGGATCCTTGCTCAGAGTCTCGGCGCCGAACAGCGGGGCGACGAAGTTGACGGCCGCGTCCTGGCAGTTGTCCAGCAGCGGCACATAGCCGTTGTCCTTCAGGGTCTGGCAGACGGTGAGGAACTCGTCCCAGGTCTTCGGCTCCTCGGTGATGCCGCAGGCCGCGAAGATGTCCTTGTTGTAGAACAGGCCGCCGACCCAGCAGTCGACCGCGGCGCAGTTGGGATACATGGCCTTGACGGCGTCCGGGATGGTGCCGTCCTGCATGTAGCTCTCGCCGGAGAGATCCATGCAGTAGCCGCCGACGGTCAGCGCCTCGCGGTTCTCCAGCGCCATGTAGAAGACGTCCGGCGCGGTGCCGGTGTACAGCAGCGTGGAGAGCTTCTCGACGTAGTCCGCGACGGGCGGCGCATAGGTGTAGTCGACGGTGACGTTCGGGTACTTGGCCTTGAAGCCCTCGATGACCGGGGCGCTCAGGGTCTCGTTATACCAGGAGAGGATGGACAGCGTGCCGCTCAGGCTGCTGTCCGCCGCCATGGCGCCGGCGCCCACGGCGAGCACGAGCGTCAGGGCCAGGAGCAGAGCAAAAATCCTCTTCACGAAACAGACCTCCTTTTGTCGTTCGGGGGAATTTGTTGAGCCCATTATATGACAAAAAGATGTACAAAAAATATAATATATTGCCCAAAAGTTGTAATCTCGCGCCTTCGTTTTCACGAAACTTGCCAACTTTTGAGGGAATGTTTATAATGATTGTACAAAGGAGAAGGAGGCGAAAGCATGCCCGGACGCAGAACGCTGGCAGGCCGGTTTCTTGTGTTCTCGCTGGTCATCAGCAGCCTGCTGCTGATCGTGCTGGGCGGAACGCTGACCATGCTCTCCGGCCATGTGATGCAGGACGAGGTGACGGCCTCCTGCGAGCGCATGCTGCTGCAGACCAAGCGCCTGATCGACACCTACTTTTCCGACGCGCGCACGCGCCTGGTGCGCCTGGCCTCCCTGTCGGATGTGATCGTCTGCATGAACATGGAGAACCCCAGGCCGGCCAGAACGCTGGCGCATGAGCGGGAGATGGATCACCTGCTCACGGGCGTGGATCTGTTCACGCCGATCTAGGACGTGCTCATCCTGGGCAAGAACGGCTATGTGTACAACCTGCAGAACCGGCAGAACCTGAAGAGCGACTACGACTTTACGGCGCAGGACTGGTTTGTGCAGGCCAGCACGGTTGAGGACGGCGTGACCATCAAGCTGCTGTCCCTGCACGACCAGCGCTATTACGGCGAGCGCCAGGAGCCGACCGCCTCTTACGAGCAGACACTCTCCCTGGCGATGGCGGTGCACAACGCGAACCGGCAGACGGTGGGCGCCATCGTCCGCTGCTTTGACCTGTCCAGCCTGAACGCGCTCTTTGGCGACGCCAACAACGACCAGAGCGCGCGGCTAATGCTGCTGGATGTTTCCGCTGTGCTGCGCGCAGATGAAGGACGGCGGCGGTCCGGCGCAGCTGCCGCTGCAGGACGTGGATCCCATGCCCTACGGCGTGGTCTGCCTGCGCGAAAGGGACGCCGCGCGCGCGGAGGAAATCTGCATGGAGGCCATCGCCCGCTGCGTTCGGGAGGGCCGGATCTTTCTGCTGACCGCCGTGCCCTCGCAGGAGGCCTGGGAGGCGTTCATCGCCCGCCTGGCCGTGAACTTGAGGCCGGAGGGCATCCCGGCGGGCGTCAGCTATCTGCATGCGGCGCTTCCGGAGATGACGGCGGCGGTGGCCGAGGCCCTTGACGGGCTGCGCGGGAGCTTTTACGCGCCGGATGTGCGCCATGAGGGCAGCGTGGTGTGGAGCCCGCTGACCCCGATGCTCAAAAACGGCATGCAGGCGATTCACGACGCCTTTTTGCAGGAGGATGAAAACCGCACCCGCGCCGCTGTTCCGCGACCCCATTTACGACGGCCCCACAGACCCGACCGTGATCTACAACCGGGCGGAGAAGACCTGGTGGATCATCTACACGTCCCGCCGGGCGACGGCGCCCTGCCTGGGCGTCGCCTGGGTGCATGGCACGGCGCTGGGGGCCGCCTCCTCGGACGATGGCGGCCAGACCTGGGTGTACCGCGGCACGCTGAATCTGCAGCCCATCGAGCCGGGCCACAATACCTACTGGGCGCCGGAGGTGCTCTGGGCAAACGGAAAGTACCACATGTTCGTCAGCTACATCACGGGCATTCCGCAGACCTGGGCGCGGCCGCGCCACATCCTGCACTACACGTCTGACAATCTCTGGGACTGGACGTATGAATCCACCCTGAACGAGCTGGGCGACAAGGAGATCGACGCCTGCCTGTTTCCGCTCCCGCAGGGCGGATGGCGGCTGTTTTACAAGAACGAGGCTGCGCACAGCCATACGCAGTACGCAGACAGCACGGATCTTGAACACTGGACGCACAAGGGGGACGCGACCTCCGACTGCGAGCAGGAGGGGCCGAACGTGTTCACGCTGGGCGGCGACGTGTTCATGATCGCCGACATGTGGGACGGCATGGCCGTCTACCGCAGCGACGATCTGACCCACTGGGTCCGCCAGCCGGGCCGCTTTCTGGGCGATCCGGGCGTTCGCCGGGACGACACCTGCCGCGGGCATCACGCCGACGTGGTGTCCTTCGGCGACCGCGCGTATCTGTTTTACTTCGTCCATCCTCACGCGAGGGAATACATGTACGGCGAGGACGACACGCCGCAGATGCGCTCCTCGGTGATTCAGGCCGCTCTGCTCAAAAACGAGGGCGGCACGCTGACGCTCGTTCGCGACGAGCCGTTTGACTTTGACCTGAGCGGAGAGCAGGTCTGGTGAGCCGGGAAAACGATACCCGGAACTGGCCGGGGGAAACCGCGGTGAAATAGAGCGCAACCGCGGAATGTGAAAGGATAGAGCACGCTTTTCTACACAAAAAACGCAACAAACAAAAGAAAAAGGCGCTGCCTCTCATGGCTTGCTTTAGCTATTTTGAGACAGCGTCCATGCTTATGCGGTTTTGCGCTTCAGGGTCATCAGTGCCACGCCTGCCAGTGCGAGCATCGAAAGCCATAGGCCGATGCGGCTGCTGTCGCCGGTCTTGGGCAAATCGACTTCGGGCTGTTCCTCCCATTCAATGACGAACGGACTAAGCGAAGAAACCCGGATACACAGCCCCTGCTTTGTCAGTTCAATCGTACCATCCTCTGTACTGAACGTTTCCACATCCTTCTCGCTATAGTAGTGACGAATCGTGATGCGGTATGGTTTCATGCTGTCTTTATCCAGCCCTTCAGGATACGGGAAGCAAAGGATACACGCGGCAGACAGCTTAACCTTCTCGCCCTGACTGTTGATCAGGGAAACATCATAGGTGACACTGTTCTCATTGCCGACGTCAGATGCTTCGACCTTGAGCGCCATATTCTGCGAGTTTTCCGTTCCGGAGGGGAAAATGATTGTTGGAACGGTCACCGCCTGCATGCTGGAAAACGCATCGCTGTCTTTCATGATCACACCGTACTGAGAGGACTCAGGGATGCCCACAGACTTCTCCGCGCCGCAGATGACGCAGTAATCGCAGCCCTCGTAGATATGCTGTTCGATAAAAAATTCGTCATCTGCGGTCTTTGTTTCGCCGATGACAAAGCCGCAGTCCGGGCACTCATAGCACGTCCACTTGTCACCGAAGAAGGCATGGTTTGCACCGTCCAGAATCCGGATGTCATACACCGTATCATACCACTGGGGATTTATTCTGTTCTTATGGGTGCAGGCGGTCTTATAGCCGCAGTCTTCGCACACGCCCTCCGCATCAAAATAGTGCATATCCGTGAACGTGGCATCGATCACAGGCGTTGGGCTGAGCATATAACCGCACTTCGCGCAGCGGCTCTCTTCGTAGGCATTGCAAAGCAGCGTATGCGTCTTGGCATCGGTGCTGAGCACCTTCTTGATGTTGTGTATAGACGTCCACGACTGCGTATATTCGTGTTCGCAGGCCTCCATATAATCACACAGTTCGCAGAGACTGCCTTCCTGCGTGGGCAGGAACCATCGATCATGCGTCTCCCTGAACCGGGCACCGGTTTTCACCACGTGTTCGTTCCAGCGTGTTCTGCAGTCCGGACAGTAATTATAGGCAATGATGTCAGCTGTATAGATGTGAACCTGGTCGTCGCTGGAGATGATCTTGACGGAATCGAAGTCGATGTCCTTATATTCGAGCACCTGGGGATGCTGGCATACACCGCCGAATGTGCCGCAGTTCTTACACACGCCCTCTTTGTTGTAGCGGCACTTGCCTGTAAACTGCGCGTTGGTTTCCACAAGCTCAGCTTGACGCATATTGCAGTCTGGGCATTGATGACGTACATATACATCGCAGATAAAGCTGTGCCTTCCATTGCCGATGTACTCAAAGGAGTGCGGTTCATCATTGGTGAAAAAGCTTTCCATGTCCGGATGGGTACACGCTGTCGTATCGGCCATCGCCTGACCGGCGCACAGCAGCGTCATCAGGAGGAACAGCAGCCACACAACCGTGTGCTTTGTTTCCCGTGCAGACTTCATTTCCTTCTTCCTCTCTTTTGTGATTTTCTTTGTTGATGCAAGGAATTATATTTTGTTTATTGTACTCCATTCGCCAAAGTACTGTCAATCATCCGCCATAACTGTTTTATGGAAATCTGAAACCTTTGAACCTTCCGCCCAATGACAAAGCCGGCTTTGCGGCGGGAAATAGACGTGGTGCTGTTTAGGAACGATGCGAACCCGGAGCGCCTTGATGCATCTGGGGCTCGTCGGCTTTTGCTCATTCTCCGATAAGGACTCAGAAAGGGACGAAAAAAAGCGCGTTTGCCGCCGCATCATCGTGCAGGGGCAGCGCGCTGCTTTCATTCAAAAACTCAATAAACAAAAGAAAAACCGCCTCTTCCGAAGCGGTTCCCTTGCCGGGTGACAAGACCGGCGATGCTGGTGGGGTCGATAGGGCTCGAACCTACGACCTCCACGATGTCAAGCGCGCTCAGGAAGCCCGCCAGAGGCGGTCTTCCAACACCAAAATAACAGGAGCAACCGCGCAGAAATAGTTATATGGATTTATTCATTTCCGGCATTGCGCCGCCAGCAATGCTTATTCTTCATCCCGCGCTGCGATGTCCGCAAGTGCGGTTTTCATTTGCTCTTTTACGCTTTCAGGCCCGGCAATCCGCACAGACTTCCCCAGCCCAAACACCCAATTCTGCCGCCTACATTCAGAACTGGCTGAAAGCCCTGCGGGATGACAAGCGCTTCATCGTCAGCGCGTCCGGCAAGGCGGAGAAAGCGGTCAATCTGATTCTTGGCTTCTGTAGATTATTTGCCCGCCCTCTCCTGATTACGAGCATCGCCATGCTTACAGATAATAATCCACAATATAGGTATAGGGGTGCTCGATCATGACGGCGAGCTCATAGGCAATCTTTGCGCTGGGGGTGCTGAAGTCTTCTTGAATCCAACAGCAGATAACAGCCGCAATTCTGTGAGAGACATAGGCAAGGAACGCATCCTGCGAAATCTGCCCCAGGTGCCGAGCGTCTGCACGGCGCACTTTATCCTGATAGCGAAGCGCATCCTTAAAGGCGAGCACGAACCCTTGCGTCAGCAGCATGCCCTGATCATGGGCATAGATCGCCTTATAGACAGCCGCGTTGCGCTCGATGTATCCAAAGAGTATTTTCGAACTGTGAACCGTGATGCGTAGAGGAAGAAATGGTAGAAGATTGTTTCTGAAATCCTCGATGATAAACCAGAGCAAGACATCATCCTTGCTGTGAAAATATGTATAGAAAGCCGGACGGCTGACAGGCACTGCCGCGCAAAGCGCGGATACAGTGATGGTATCGTAGGCCTTTTCCATCATCATGCCAATTAGCGTATCAGCGATTCTTTGCTTCATAAGCATCCTCCTTTATATCCACTTTGTATTATAAACGACGTGCCCTGTCACAAGTCAACAGCAGTTGACAATTGTCTGAGAAATTCAGACATTCACGCCTATTTGTTAATTGATACCCCCCTGTTTTCGATGGTATGATGACAAAAAAAGGAGGGTGTCTTCATGAAAACAAAAACTCGCATATGCAGCATACTTCTGGTTGTGCTTCTGCTCCTGTGCGGTATGTCCGCGCATGCGTTGGCGCAGCAGTACGACGTCATCGTCGCAGGCAGCGGTATGGCTGGCCTGAGCGCCGCACTGACCGCCGCACAACAGGGCGCGTCGGTTATCCTGTTTGAAAAACTGGGCGTAATGGGCGGCTCGACGGCGCTGTCTGCAGGCGCTATTCTCAAATCCGGCGAAGAAGGCAATGCCGAGGGAACGCCCACTGTTGCGGAGATTGCCGAATATATCACCGAGCTCAACAACGGCAATATCGATCCTGCTCTGCGCGGCAAGGTGCTGGGCATGGGCAACGATACGATCACATGGATCGAACAGACAGGCCTGCCGCTCTTTGAGGGAAACAGCTCCGCCCCGGGCGACCCGGATCTGTGTAATTTCAAGAAAGTTGCGCCCAATGTCGATGAGAACGGTGACATGGTGATGGGCGGCGGCTCCAAGCTGATCGCTTCCCTCGCTGCGGCATGCGAGACGGCGGGTGTAACCATCTGTCTGAACAGCCCTGTGACCGCCCTGCTGACGGATGAGACCGGTGCGGTGACCGGCGTTACGGTGACGCCCAAGGACGCAGAACCGGTCAATTACGCAGCAAAATCCGTCGTACTCGCAACCGGCAGCTACGTAATGAATGATACGCTGATAGCTGAAGCTGCGGAATACCTGCTTGATTTCAGGCACTTTGGTCCAGCAGGAGATACTGGCGATGCTATTTACATGGGCAGAGCAGTAGGCGCAGATACAAAGTTCTCCGACTGCGTTTCCATCGGCACATACGGCTTTGCTGCGACCGGTTTCAACAGCAGCGACCATTCGCTCTACATCACCGGAGACGGCGAACGCTTTGTCAATGAAACCTCGTTCTACTCCCGTGTTTTCCGGGCCATGCGCCTGAAGTATCTGGAAGGAACCAAAAGCTTCTTTGCCATCTACGATTCCACATACACAAAGGCCGATCCCGAAGCTGCCGTGGCTGCGGGTACAATGTTTAAGGCTGATACCCTTGAAGAACTGGCTGGACTCATGGGTGTTGACACCGCAAAGCTGCAGGCGACTGTGGATCGATACAATGCCAACAAGGGTATCGATGATCCCGATTTCGGCAAGCCTGCCGCCTACATGACCGGCCTCGCCGAGAAAGGCCCGTACTATGCATCCATCATCATGCCGGCATATACAGCAACCTTCGGCGGCCTCTATATCGATGAAAATGCGCACATCATGAAGGCCGACGGCACCTGTGTGAAGAACCTCTATGGTGCTGGAGCATGCGCAAGTTCCACCTTCCTTTGGGAAGACTATCCATATTCCGGCACTTGTATCCTCTATGCAGCTGCGACCGGCCGCATCGCTGGCGAAAACGCGGCGCTGGGCAAATAATTACCAACAATCCACAAACTGGGGCTCCGCAGCATGCGGGGCCCCGCTTTTTTCTTCGCTAAAGAGTTGGTCACCATAAGTAAAAGCGCGTTCATCCCTCTTATCCAAGAAGACAAAGACACTCGAATAATCCAATAGACAAAAGAAAAACCGCTTCCCGTTCGGAAGCGGCATCCAGTGCCAAAGCCGGTTTCCCGATCATTTGCGCTTCTCCATCCTGCTTTCCAGCAGATGACGAACCGCCAGAATGGGGTGCGTCCTGAGCATCCTCGGCCCGGAGTAGCGCATGACCCGTCGAATGCGCTCGCGCATGTCGCCCGAATAGCAATGCACCCGACAGTTGGAGCAGAAGGTCTTGTTCTCCATGAACGGGCAGCTGTCGCTGCGCGCGTGCGCGTAGGCGGTCAGCGCCGCGCAGTCCGGGCAGAGCGCACCCCGGCGGCCTGTATGGTTGTCCCTGCAATACAGGGCGATCATCTCCGCCACGACGCGCTTTTCGCGCAGGCGTTTGGCTTCCGTTTTGTTCATCGCTCGTCCCTCCCCGATGGGATGCCGTTACCGCGTCCGGGTGAAAGACCGCTTTACCGGATAAAAGCGAGCCATGCCCGCTCCCACCTCCGAACAGCCTCACATCACGAAGCACCTCGGCGCCCGTTGTACGGTTTTCACGCAATTTCCCATTCAATAAAGAAAAACCGCTCCCCGTTCGGAAGCGGCATCCAACCGGGCGACAAACTCCGGTTTAGCTTGGTGGGGTCGATAGGGCTCGAACCTACGACCTCCACGATGTCAAGGCTCCCTCCCGATGGTCGGGAGCCTTGGAAATACCGCTCGTCAAAGATGATAATAATATAATTGTCTGTTGATTCAAAAGAGTGAATTTAAGAGTGATTCTGAAGCGCTTGCGCGGCTGCGCAGGCGTTTTTTGAATGCATCAGAGTGTTCAATAGAGTATTGCGGATTACTGATGAAATGCTGCTGTATCAGAAAAGACACATTTGCTTTCCGCGATCAACATCTATTTTCTTAAAACTACAATGTCCGATTACAATGAATGTATGGAATCTTTCCATAGCGTGTACTGTGCCGAAGATCAAATAACCCAAACGAGTATTAGAGAAATTGTTCATCCATCTTTTGTTTAGTTCTTCGAGAGCGGCTTTCTCGTTTTGATTGTATTCATCGAGTAGTTTCAAGAATGTCCAATTGTATTCCCAGCTTGTTAAGAGCATCCTATGACCTTTACATGAAGGATTGTTACACTCAAAACGGCAATATATCTTGTAAGGCACTTTTCGTAAAGGCTTGGGATTTGTTTCTCCATCAAGGAAACTAATCTGATTTAGCTGAGTCTTTTGTTCCTCTGTCCAGTCTGGGGCATCTGCTTCGATTTCGAGGCCAATCATCTTTTTCGGACGAATTGCTGACAGAGATGTTCCCATTTTTTCGTGTTCGTCGAGTACAGTTTCAAGAGAGTCTTTTTCTTTTTTGCGAATATATTCGTATCTTTCAAGGGCATCCTTTTTTGAATCTAAATATCTAACCTTACGAATGCTACTACAGTCAACAGCATAGCTTTCAGGACGACGATCCTTTTGAGGGGGTCTTTTGGTTGCCATTACATCGATCCAATCAAAAATATGAAAGGAAGTTGGTTCTGCCAGATAACGATAGGGAATTGGATAAAGTCGTATCCATTGACCGTCATCAGTTATGCCAGCGGTACATACAGTTTCTTTCATTTTTTTACTTGGATGTGGATATGTTTTTACAGTAATCAAGACTCTCTTTTTTTCGGATGTCATAGATTAATAACCTCATCAATCAACGGCATACTTGTTTTGATGTATTGAGCAAGGGCGCTGCGATGGCATTCTGATGGCTTTCTTTCAAAACACATAATACATGTCTTTTTTTTGATTATGTGTTCCCAAGCTGTTTGGACATAAGAAAAGTGGGTACCAATATAGTATTGATATGCTTTAAAAAAAGCTTCATAGTCGTGGGTTTGATGCAAACTATCTCTGATTTCTTTTGGACTACCAAGTTCTTTCATATGTATGTACGAGATTCCAGCGTTCTCAAGCGCGGAACATAGCTTACTCTTAGAGAATCCGACTTTACGACTAACAGGGATTTCTCTTACATCGAGTAATTGTTCAATTTCATTTTTCATAAGAATGCTGATAAATTCGTCTATGTCGCGGCCTTCATAACCTATTGTGTAAACAGTATTGTTCATGGTAAACACCTCAAATAGATTATACACCACATGATCCGAAAAGCAAGAGTGTGGCAGATTTGAATGAAAAATAGAATGAGGTGTTCAAGAAAGAATGAAAGCCAGATGCAGTTAGAAAGCTACATCTGGCTTATAATGTCACTCTGAATCATCGTCGAGAAGAACATCTGGATCTCCGATTAAATCAACCAAGTTTAATAATATAAAAATCGGGTATAGGCTTACTGGTGACTATATCTGTTTTGATGTTTTCCAGACGATGGAAGATATTTTGGATATGGGACCGTGGGAGCACTATAGAACTCACTGGACAATAAAGGATGTGGAGCTTTCTGAGATCGAGCCGTATTTTGCAAAGGAGAATGGTAAGGGAGAGCCCAAATCTGCACCAAGCAAAGGCGCAGTAACTGCTCAGATTGAGCCGAAACCGAAGATGCCCCGTGTGTTTGTTTCATACTGTTGGTCGCCGCCTGAGCATAAGACCAAGGTGCTATCCATGATTGAGAGAATCAAGGCAGAAGATATTGATGTCTGTTACGACGAGGCTGATTTGCATCCCGGTCAGGACATGAATTATTTCATGGAGAGTGCTCTAAGAGATCCTTCCATTGATCATGTTCTGGTTGTCTGCAATGAGGAGTATGCTAAAAGGGCAAATGCCCGAACGAGTGGTGCCGGATATGAGTCGGGACTGATTCTTTCGGAGATTCGGGACGATCCGAAGCAGACAAAGTACATACCTGTCGTTCTGGATGCAGATGCTGATCTTGGAACATGCTTGCCTGTTTTTTTGAAAAGCAGACTATGTTTAAAGATCTCGAACGATGAGGGATTTAGAAAGCTGATCGATGCGATCAAGCGTAGGTGATAGAAGTAATGGCAGGTGCACGTTTCGTGTTGAGACGTGCGCCTTTTCCTTATGTGTGAAGAATAGATGGCATAAGAACAATTTGACAATTGTATGAAGATAATTGTAAAATTTGAGCGTTTGAATTGATTTGACAGGGGAAACTATTCTTTGCATTGAATCAAAAACCATCACCTTGACAACTTCATCCTTTTGAATCACAGACATGTTGAAAGGAGATTCGACATGTCGAAGAGATTGAAAGAACGTGTGCAAACTGGGGTTGATGATCAGCAGAAACCCGTCTATAAATGGGCTGCGGGATACAGTGCAGCAGAACTTCAGCTGGACATTGCGCGGATTCTAGTGGAAGCAGGAATGCTTGAAGGCGTGACACCGCAACCACAGGAGACAAAAAAGCTCCCGACATTGCGGGAGTTCATTGATCAGGAATACAGGCCGGCATTCATTGCGAATCTGGAACTGACCACACAGGCAAACTATGAATCGTATATCAGCCTGAACATTTTGCCCTTCATGGGCGATATGAGGTTGGACGAAATCAACGTTGGTACTGTGCAACGGTTTTATGACTGGATGGCGAACGCCGCATCTCACGGCAGGAAGAAGAACCTGAACAGGAATACTATCGCCAGAGTCAGCGGTTTGCTGAGCAGGATCTTCAGGGTTGCTCTTGAAATGGGGCTGGTTTCGGAATCGCCGATGAAGAAGACGCTCCTTCGGATCAATGCGGAAGAAGGCGGGCACCATACTGCGCTGCCTGATGAGGAAGTTCTGCGGATCAAGCGGGAGATTCCTTCTCTTGATGTACGGAACGAACGGCTCTTCATGGGACTGCTGGTTTACACGGGCATGCGTCCAGAAGAAGTGATGGGGCTCAGATGGGAAGATATCCATCTGGGTAAGCAATACGCGGAGATCAAGAGGGCAGTCACCTATCCGAAGAAGAATCAGCCCGTCATCAAGGGAACCAAGACGAAGAAATCCGTCAGAACCGTGATCCTGCCGAAAGCTCTTGTGGGAATCCTGACACCTTGCGCAGAATCAGAGGGTTTTATCTGCGGTGGAGAACAGCCATGGACATGGACTGTGCTGGACAACATCAAGCGTCGTGCGTACAAGAAGCTCAGGATCAAGGGCTTCAGCAATTACGATTTCCGCTCGACCTTCGGCACGCAGTTAAAAGAAAGCGGGCTTTCTTCTGCAATCGTTGCCGATCTCATGGGCCATGCGGACACAAGAATGGTTGAAACAGTTTATGCCCGAACGAGGCACGAGGGAGTCATGAAGCAACTGGAAGCAGTTGAAGCTATAAATTCGGGAATAACAGCAGGTTTGTGACAGTTTTTGTGGCAGCTCAAAGGCTCAAAAAAGTGAGACGCCATAAGGGTAAATTGAGCGTCATTCAGCCCTGTTTGTGGCAGAATTTGTGGCAAAACGCGATTTTTTGAGGTTTGATCCACTTTTGAGCATGCTTGAATGGGGTTCAAGAGCAAGAAAAAAGCGGGAACGAACCTTCGAAAATAGATTCATTCCCGCTTTCAAAAACCAATGAAATAAAGAAAAACCGCCTCTTCCGAAGCGGTTCCCAGCGGGGCGACTAACTCCCACTGTAGCTTGGTGGGGTCGATAGGGCTCGAACCTACGACCTCCACGATGTCAACGTGGCGCTCTGACCAGCTGAGCTACGACCCCAAGCACGAGATATAGTATATCGTACAACCCGGAGAAAGTCAACCCCTTTCACCAACTTTTTTGAAAATGTTGACACGGAGCGAATCGCGCATGTCGCGCTTGCAATCCCTTCATGTTTCGAGTATAATACGCATATGTATGGAAAAAGGAAGGGATCGTTTGTATGAAATCCGTAAAAATCCGCCTGACGACGATGACCGATCACGTGAAGAACTTCGTGAGCCTGGTCAATCGCTATCCGTATGACATGGATCTGCGTTCCGGCCGCTATGTGGTGGACGCGAAGTCCATTCTGGGCATTTTCTCGATCGACCTGTCCCATCCGATTCGCATGGACATTTACAGCGATGACTGTGATGATCTGCTCAAGGCGCTGGAGGGCTATCTGGTCGAGGACGACGAGACGGAAGCCTGACTGTTTGGCAATCGCTGTTTGCCGGGCTGCAGCCCCGGGCGCAGAGCGGCGGACAGAGCAGCGCTTTGTCGGTGATGCGGCCGGCGACGTGCCGGCTTTGGGGAGGTGCGCCTGTGTTTGATGTGCATGCCACAGAAGAGGAAGATAAGCTCGTGCTCTTGTGCGCGCTTGACCGGCTGGGCGGCTGCACGGAAGAACAGCTGCTGCGGTTTGTGGTGGAGACCGGGCTGCAGAGCCAGTTCCAGTTCTTTCTGGCGCTCTCGGGGCTCAAGGAAGCGGGGCTGGTGCGCCAGTCGCGCCACCTGGAGGGCATGCTGCTGTACCTGACCCCAGAGGGAAGGCAGAGCATGGAGATGTTTGCCTCGCGCATCCGCGCCTCGCAGCAGGAGAAGCTCAATGAGCATGGCCCGGCCTGGCGCCGGCGCGTGCGCGACGAGCTGTCGACCCCGGCGCAGTACGCGCCCTCGGGCAACGGCTATGCCGTTACGCTGCGCGCGCTGGAATCGGGCGAGGAAATCTTCTCCATGACGCTGACCGCGGCGACCAAGGCGCAGGCCAAGCGCTTTTGCGAGCGTTGGCCGAGGCTGGCCCCGAAGCTGTACCAGGAGATCATGGGCGAATTGGGCGAGCTGCCTGCGGAGGAGACGCCGCGCGGCGAAGAATCATAAGCGATACGGCAAGGAAGCGGACGGGCGCCGCTTCTTTTTATATGACGCGTATGGCGCGAAAAGAGCCGCTCCGGGGAAGGAAGCGGCTCTTTTCATGTGGAAGGGAAAATAATGAGGAAGGGGAAGAAAAAGGAAGAACTTTGCCTTCGCACGGAGGGGGAAATGGCGAAGGCTGCAAAGGATGAATGGGATGTTCAACCTTTGTGGCCTCAGTATACCGCTCAAATGTGACAGGAATATGTTGAAAAAAGTAAAACAATGCGCCCAATCCGGGACGAAACGTGGCGGCAAGACGCAAATCCTGACGAAACAATTGTTTATTTGGGGCGGTTGTGTTAAACTGACAGAAATGACGGAAGGAGGCGCGCGCATGCAGGGCGGCACAGGACGCAAACGCGGAATCATCCTGCTGGGCGGCGTGATGTACGCGCTGATGGCCAGCTTCGGCTGGCAGGCGGAGCACCTGGAGGCAAGCCGTCCGGGGCGCGCGCTGCTCATCGCGGCGGCGCTGCTGCCGCTTGCCATGGCGGCGCTTGCCCTCCTGCTGCGGTTCAGCGGGCGCAGGGCGCAGGCGGCAAGGGCGGGCGGCGCCTTTTCCGCGAAAAAGGCGTTCGGGGTCATCCTCGCCTGTTATGTGCCGATGTTCCTCGTGATGCTTCCCGGTTCGTTTGCCTATGACGTCCCGTTTCAGCTGGAGCAGGTCTTTACCGGGCGCTACTCGACGCACCACCCGCTTTTGCACACACTGCTGCTGGGCGGCTGCGTGAAGCTGGGGCAGGTGCTGGGCAGCATCAACCTCGGCGCGGCGCTGTACACCGTGCTGCAGATGACCGCCCTGGCGGCGTGCTTTGCGGCGGCCTGCGCGTCGATTGCCCGGCAGAGCGGCGCGCGCGCGGCCAAATGGAGCGCGGCGTTTTTTGCGGCGTATCCGCTGCACATGATGATGGCCGTGAACGCGACAAAGGACGTGCTCTTTTCCGGGCTGTTCGCGCTGACGCTGGCGCTTGTGCGCGAGGCGGTCACGGCGGAACGGATGGACGGGCGGCTTGGCGCGGGCGTGGCGTTCGCCGGCGCGGGCATGATGCTGCTGCGCAACAATGCGCTGTACGCGGTCGCGGCATGGGTTTTGCTGCTGCTTGTGATGTACAGGCGGCGCGCGCTGAGGGCGGCGGGCGCGGCGCTGCTGGCCATGGCGCTGTGCGTGACGGCGAACGGCGCGCTGAAGGCGGCGACGCACGCCGCGGAGGGCGACCTGTGCGAGATGCTCTCCTGGCCAATTCAGCAGCTGGCGCGGGCGCGAAACCTGCACGGCGACGATCTGACGGACGAGGAGCGTGCGGCAATCGACGAGCTGATGCCGGGGGAGAGCTGGGCGCTGTACGACCCGACGATCTCCGACCCGGTCAAGTTTGAATTCGATCCGCAGGCGCTCCTGCGCGATGTGGGGAGGTATGTGCGCGTGTATGTCTCGGTCGGCGCAAAGTGCCCGCAGGCATACCTGGACGCGCTGCTTGATCACACCTATTCGTTCTGGTATCCATACAGTACGTATCGCGTATCGGGTTATTATTTGCAGATGGGGATCTCCGATCAGTATTACGAGTGGTGCGATTTTGAGCGGATTTCCGATCAGAGCCTGGCCCCGCGCGTGCGCGCGTCGCTCTCCTGGCGCTTCGGCGCGCAGGGCGCAATGCAGATTCCGGCGGTGGGCTGGCTGTTCAACATGGGCGCGATCGTGTGGGTCATGCTGTATTTTGTGCTGCGGGAGATGTACCTGGGCCGCTGGCGCAGCTTTGCGTGCGGCATGCTGCCGGTGCTGCTATGGGGCACGTTCCTGCTGGGGCCGGTGATGGCGGGCCGCTACATCTATCCGTTCGTGTGCAGTCTGCCGGTGCTGGCCAGCCATGCTCGGAGCGTTCCGGAAGCAGAGGAGAATGAGGATGAAAAGCAGGGATAGTGTCCGGCATGCGGCGGTGATCGCCGTGGGCGCAGCAATGTACGCGCTGTTTTTTGCGCTGGGACGGACGATGGAAACACAGGGCACATGCGCGGGCGCAGGACGCCTGCTTCTGCCCGCCTTGCCCGTCTTTGCCCTGCTGCTGGCGCTTCTGCTGCGGGCAGGGGATATCCGGCTCCGGGGAAGGGCAAAGCCGTTTTCGGCAAAGCGCACGTTCGCGCTGCTGCTGCTGGTCTATACCGGCTTCTACATCATCGTCTTTCCGGGCACCTTCGCTTACGACACGTTTCATCAGCTTGGCCAGATCAAGAACGGCGCGTACTCGATGCACCACCCGCTGCTGCATACGCTGCTGCTGAGGCTGTGTTTGATTCCGTATCGCTTTCTGGGCACCTTTGAGGTTACCGCGGTGCTGTACTGCGTGACGCAGATGCTGGTGATGGCCGGACTCTTTACGCTGACCTGCGCGTCCCTTAGCAGAACCTGCGGCGACGGCGCGGCCAGAGCAAGCGCCTGGTTTTTCGCGCTGTACCCGCTGCACATGTGCTTTGCCTCCCATATGACCAAGGACGTGATCTTTGGCGGCGCGTGTGCGCTGATGCTTGCGCTGGCCGTGGAGGCGGCGGTGCGGCCTGCGTGCGAAGGACGCAGGCTCGTGCTGCTGACGCTCGCCTCGACGCTGGCGCTCATGATGCGCAAGAACATGCTGTACGCCGTGGCCGTCTGGCTCGTGCTGCTTTTGCCCGGCCTGCGCAGAAAGCGGGTGCGTCATCTGGCGCTGTGCACGCTGGCGGCGCTCGCGCTGAGCACCGCGGGACAGGCCGTCCTGAAAACGGCGCTGCATGCCGAGGATGGGGATTTTGGGGAAATGCTCTCCGTCCCGATCCAGCAGGTGTCCCGGGTGAGCGTGAAGGCCTATGACGCGCTTTCCGCGGAGGAGCTTGCGCTGCTGGATGCGGCGATCATGAATCAGGCGTATCTGAACTACGACCCGTACATTTCCGATGCGGTCAAGGACGGAATGCGGTCGGAGGTGCTGAGGGAGAATCCACGCGCTTATCTGGAGCTGTATGGGTCGCTGGCCAAGCGGTATCCGCAGGAATACTTCGACGCCCTGATCGAGCTGATCAGCCCGTATCTGTACCCCTACGCGCATTATCGGTTCAGCCGGGATTATATCGAGATGCGCTGCAAGGATGAAAATCCTTTTGAACGCTATTACAGTACGCCGCTTGAGCAGAACGAGACATTTGCGCCGGTTCGCGAATGGCTGGAGCAGCATGTCTACAGGACAGGCGCGGAGGATATCCCTGTGCTGAACGTCATCATGAATCTGGGCGTGATCAGCTGGGCTATGCTGTTCCTGGTGCTGCGCGAGGCGTACCGGGGGGATTGGATGCGCTTTGCGATCGGCCTGCTGCCGGTGCTGCTGTTTGGCACCTATCTGCTGGGGCCGGTCATGCAGGGCCGCTACATCTATCCGTTCGTGTGCTGCCTGCCGGTGCTGGCCAGCCGCGAACAAACGACCAAGGCGCTTTAAACCGCCGCGAAGCGAAGAAGGCACCCTGGAAAATAGGAGGAGTATATATGAGACTGGACAAATACCTGAAGGTGTCGCGCATCATCAAGCGCCGCACGGTGGCCAAGGAGGCGTCCGAGGGCGGGCGCGTGACGATCAACGGCAAGGTGGCCAAGCCCTCGAGCGAGGTGAAGGAGGGCGACGTGCTGGAGATCCGCTTCGGCGAGAAGATGGCGAAATTCCGCATCCTGCAGGTTGCGGAGACCGTGCGCAAGAACGACGCGGGGCTCATGTACGAGCTGCTTGACGGCGAGGAGGACCTGTGATGAACGCGGCTGTGATCGTTGCGGCGGGCCGCGGCGCCCGCATGGGGCTTGAGCGCAACAAGGTGCTCTATCCGCTGTGCGGCGAGCCCGTCATCGTGCGCACCGCGCGCGCGTTTTCGGAGAGCGGCCTGTTTGACGGCGGCATCGTCGCCGTCACCGGCGCGTGCGACCTCGATGAAATGAAGCGGATGCTTGAGGAAGCGGGCCTTGCGGTGCGCGCGGTCGTCGAGGGCGGCGCGGACAGGCAGGAGAGCGTGTATCGCGGCATTCTGGCCTGCGACCCCGCGGCGGACATCATCGCCATTCACGACGGCGCAAGGCCGCTGGTCACGCGCGGGGTCATCGAGCGGACGATCGAGAGCGCGAAGGCGCACGGTAGCGGCGTGGCGTCCGTGCCGCTCAAGGACACGGTCAAGCGCGTGGACGCATCGGGCTGCGTGGTCGAGACGCCCCGGCGAGACGATCTGCGCGCCGTGCAGACGCCGCAGACGTTTGACGCGGCGCTCATCCGAAAGGCGCACGAGCGCTTTCGGGCGGGCGGCGCGGACGGGCAGCGCGCCACGGACGACGCGATGCTCGCCGAGTGGATGGGCCATACGGTGCACCTGACGGACGGCGACGTGGAGAACATCAAGCTGACCACGCCGGAGGACATGCTGCTCGCCGGGCAGGTGCTCATCCGCCGCGGCGAGGCGAAAAAGGAGGAAACGACGATGCGCATCGGACACGGCTACGACGTGCACAGGCTGGTGGAGGGCCGCAGGCTGATCCTGTGCGGCGTGGAGATTCCGCACACGGTGGGCCTGCTGGGCCACAGCGACGCGGATGTGGCTTATCACGCGCTGATGGACGCGCTGCTGGGCGCGGCGGCGATGGGCGACATCGGCCGCCACTTCCCGGACAACGACATGCAGTACAAGGACGCGGACTCCGGGAAGCTGCTCGATCATGTGGTGGCGCTGCTGCGCGAAAAGGGCTATGTGGTGGGCAACGTGGACGTGACGATCATCGCGCAGAAGCCCAAGCTCAAGGACTACATCGAAGCGATGCGCGAAAACATCGCGGCGCACCTGCGGATCGACCTCGACTGCGTGAACGTGAAGGCGACGACGACCGAGAAGCTCGGCTTTGAGGGCGAGTGCCTGGGCATCTCCGCGCACGCCGTGGCCTGCATCGAGCGGGCGTAAGGGGTACGCATTTTGGCAAGACGCAAAAAGAAGCGGCGCAGCCTGCTCCTCCGCCTGGCGGATGGGCTGCTGTCCGCGATCGATTGGATCTGTGAACGGTTTTCTGCGGCGGTTGTCGCGCTGCTTGCAGGGATCTTCCGGGGAATCGCCTGGCTGCTGCGAGGCCTCTTCCGGGGGCTGCTGGCTGTGGCGCGGGCGGCGGCCGGCGCGCTGGCCGCCGCGCTCAGAAGGCTGACGGCAGGACGATATGGCGCGCAGCGGTGCCTGCGGCTGGACGGGCCGGAGTTTGAGGCCTACGTCGCGCTGGTGCTCCGTGACAACGGCTTTAGGCATGTGGCGCTGACCAAGGGCAGCGGCGATCAGGGCGTGGACATCCTGGCCGAGCGAAACGGCAGGACGTACGCCATCCAGTGCAAGAACTACGAGGGCGCGGTGGGCAACTTCGCCGTGCAGGAGGCCTACGCGGGCGCGCAGTTCTACGGCTGCGACAAGGCCGCGGTCATCTGCCCGGGAGAGTTTACGCGCGGGGCGAAGGAGCTGGCCGGCTCCACCGGCGTGCTGCTGTGGGACGGACGGAAGCTGAGCCACATGATGAAAATCAGCGGCAGACGGCCGCACCACCGCAAAACGGCATGATGCCGGCTGCATGACCGACAAAACCCTGCAAATTTTGCCGCTTTGCACCCGGAGACAATGCCCTGAAAAAGGATTTGCAGCATAAATCCTTGACAAAGCCGGCACATTTTAGTATGATACTTCTGCTGAGCGAAGAGGGGGTTGGCAGCCCGGAGCGAGGCATCACAGGAGTTGAAAAGTGGGCGCGAGGCTTCGCGTCAACAAGGGTGGAACCGCGGAAGGATGACTTTCGTCCCTTGAATCCATGCGAGGGTGCGGATTCGGGACAGCGCCTTTGCGGTTCCTTTCATATTGTCCCGCAAGAAAAGGAGAGGATTCGGATGGCAGAGATCACCATGGACAAGATCGTGGCGCTGTGCAAGGGCCGCGGCTTCATCTTCCCGGGCAGCGAAATCTACGGCGGCCTGGCCAACAGCTGGGACTACGGCCCGCTGGGCGTGGAATTCAAGAACAACGTCAAGAGGGCCTGGTGGAAGAAGTTCGTCCAGGAGAACAAGTACAACGTCGGCCTGGACGCGGCGATCCTGATGAACCGCGAGGTCTGGGTGGCCTCCGGCCACGTCGGCGGCTTCAACGACCCGCTGATGGACTGCAAGGCCTGCAAGGCGCGCTTCCGCGCGGACAAGCTGATTGAGGACTACACGAACGGCGCGGAGACCGGCGACGGCTGGAGCAACGCCGAGCTGGAGGCGTACATCGCCGATCACGCGGACATCGTCTGCCCGGTGTGCGGCAAGAAGGACTTCACCGGCATCCGCCAGTTCAACCTGATGTTCAAGACCCACGCGGGCGTGACCGAGAACTCCACCAACGAAATCTACCTGCGCCCGGAGACCGCGCAGGGCATCTTCG
>JAGBDL010000154.1 GCA_017937505.1 Clostridia bacterium
ACAGCCCTCCGATGCCCTGCCGGGCAGGTACGACGGCTTTGGCGGTTCCAAACCCGTTTCGTTCGCGCAAAGGGCGCTCCGAAACTGCTGAATAGCATACAAAAAGAGCATCGGCAAAACGCCGGTGCTCTTTCTTTATATGCTCGTCAGAGCCGCTGCGGAGGGCCATCTGCCCGTGCGCAGCGGTTTGGAACTGCCAGGCCGTCGTACCTGCCCGGCAGGGCATCAGAGCGCCCTCCGCGCGAATGATGCCGTTGGGAGCAAGGCGAAGCGTATCGGGCGCGGGGCCTCCCCCGCTCTCCCGCTCCCCCGCATCACTCCGTCAGGTGTTCGCCCTTCTTCTCCGCCTCTTCCAGCTCGTGCATGTACTTGTATACCGTGTAGCGCGAGACGTTGAGCCGCTCGGCGACGATCGCCACGGACTTCTGGTAGGTGAACGCCCGGCGCTTGTAAAGCATGCGGATGATGCGCATGCGGTCGGTCTTCTTCATCGCCTCGGGTTCCTTGCCCACGGCGCTGATGCACTCGCGCAAAAGCTCCTCCAGCTGGCTTCTCGCGTCCTGCATCAGCGTCTGCTGCAGGTCACCGCTGGTCGCAGTCAGCTCGCTGAGCATCTGTGTGGCGCGCACCATGTTGGTGATGTCCAGATTGATGCCCAGGGCGAAGTGAAAGTCGTCGCCCACGACGTTGAACGTCGTGCTCTTGAGCGTGCGGCCGTCGCGGGAGAGGACCATCTGGTTGGTGTAGTCCTTGTTCTTGTAGATGGTCTCGTCGTAGTCGCCGATGTCGCCGAAGATATCCGCCGTGGAGCCCACGTCGCGATCCGTCACCGAGCCGTTGTAAATGGCCAGAATCGGATGGCCGGGGCGGGTCATGTCATGAACAAGGGTCTCACAGTTCGGCCCAAACATCATGGCAATGCCGCGCGCTTCATTCTTCAAAAAAGCAAGCATGTCTTCCCTGTTCATCGTATACCTCCTCCCAGGGCTGCCGCCCCAAACCCCGCAAGGGATTTATCCCTTGGCCCTTCTTCGCTTCGCGCTGTATCAAGCAATTCAGTCAAAATACGTTTCAGTTCTGTTCTAACCCTTATGATTATAACACAATTCTATCCTCGCTGCAATTCCTGTCCGACAGGATCAGCACCGCTGCGGCAAGCATCATGGCGGAGGCCGCCGCCAGCGGAATGGCCAGCTCCCAGCAGGTGGCGAGCAACGCCAGCTCGATCAGCGCCGCCGCCATCACGCACCTGCCGCCGCGGCGGCACGCCAGCGCGACGCTCAGCGGCACGGCCATGTAGAAGTAGCGCTCGTGCATCCGGGGCAGCAGGAAGACGATCAGCAGCACCATGAGCAGCGCGAGACGAACGGTTTCCCCATCCGTCATCTCCTGCGCCCGGCGCACGCCGGCGATCACCAGCAGCGCGCACGCTCCGAACGCCAGCGCCAGGCCGAAGTTGCCGTACGCGTACACGTCCAGGCCCGCCGTCTCCATCAGGCCGAAGAAGCTTGCCGCGTTGTAATTGAGGCCCGTGTACAGCCCGGTCTGCGCGGTGTAGACGCCCAGGATATTTGCAAGGCTCTTGCCGCCCAGCAGCGCCGGGAGCATCACGATCAGCAGCGTCAGCAGGAAGATCAGCGCCTCGCGCACCCTCAGCTTCCCGCCCGCCCACAGCACGATGACGATGGGCAGGAGGAACGCGCTTTGCAGCTTGAACGCCAGCGACAGCGCAAAGCACGCCGCCGACGGGCCGGGCTTTCCGTCCAGCGCCAGCACCAGCCCCCACAGCGCGCACGCTGCGTACAGGCTGTCGCACTGGGCGAACATGCCGCCGTTCAGGACGATCGTGGGCAGCAGCAGCACCGCGCCGAACGCCAGCAGGCCGTTTCGCTTTCCGGCCAGCTTTGCCGCGGCGCCCGCCAGGAACGCGTCGCCGATGAAGGAAACCGCCTTCACCGCGTACAGCGCGGGCACGCCCAGCCGCGTGATGACAAAAAGAATGTACTGGTAGAGCACGTTGTACTCGCCGATGTTCGCCTGCATGCCCGCCGAGAACGAGCCTGCGGCCAGCCGGTCGATCCAATCCGCCAGGTAGATGTCGTAGTCGCCGGAGGAGCGCTCGATGAAGCTCACGCGCGCGAGCATCGCCAGCGCGCACAGCGCGCACAGGCCGAGCTGCGTCAGCGCGCCGCCCGTCTGATTCCTGCTCAGCCGCAGCACGAAGGCCAGCATCACGGCCAGCGGCAGGCAGAGCAGCAGCACCGCTGCGGCGCGCGCCGCCGTCGTCGCCTCCGTCAGCTGCTTCAGCGTGCGCGTCATCATCAGCAGAAAGAACGCTGCAAACGTGCAGATCCCCAGCAGCCAGCCGGGCAGGCTGCGCCCCAGCAGCAGCGTGCGCAGGCCGCCGTCCGCGCGCGCAAGCCATGCGTTCAGCTTCTTCATGCGCGCAGCGCCTCCCCGTCCTTCTTCGTCAGAATCGCATCCAGGAGCTCCATCAGCACCAGCACCGCCGCAGCAATCGCCAGCAGCGCCAGCGGGATCGCCGGCACCACGTCAAAGCCGAAGATCGACGCCATGTACGCGCACAGCGAGATGAACTCGATCAGGCCCGCTGCGATCATCCGGCGCGCGTTGCCCGCGCACGCAAACGCCAGCATGCCCGCCAGATACCAGCTGCGCGCGTTCATCTGCGGCAGGATCAGCGGCAGGCCGCAAGCGAGCAGCAGCGCGCCCAGCAGCAGCGTGTCGTTCGTCAGCTCGCGCCTTGTGCGCAGCAGCGCGGCTACCACCAGCATCGCGCTGGCGATGCCCAGGTACAGGCCCATGCCGCTGAACTCGCGCGTGGAGGCGACCAGCATCAGCTTGTAGACGTTTGGCATGCCGTCGGACAGGCCCAGCTCCCAGCGCGCGTCCTCCAGCTGCACGGCGTAGCGCGTCAGCAGACTCGTGAGGCCCTGCCCGTCCAGCACAATGGCAATCTGGCACAGGAAGGCGGCGGCCGCCAGCGCCAGGATGTGGCGCAGCTGCACACGATTCTTCATGAACAGCACGATCAGCAGCGGGAACAGGAACGCGCTTTGCAGCTTCGTGCCCAGCGCCAGGCCCCACAGCACGCACCCGGCGAGCGGATGCTCGTGAAACAGCAGCGCAAGGCCCCACAGCGTCAGCATCGCGAACGTCGCGTCGCACTGCGCCCACACGCCCGCGTTCATTAGCATCGTCGGCGCGAGCACGCAGGCAAACATCGCCGCCAGCGCGCCGTAGACCTTTGCGCCGCGCTGCACAGCCAGATGGAGCACCGCGCCCGCGGCGACGCACTGGCACAGCAGGTCAAACAGCTTGACCGCGTACAGCCAGCTGAAGCTCTCCACCCGGGAGAGCAGGGCCATGAAGATCAGATACAAGCCGGACCAGCCGCCCTCCTCCCAGGCCATCGCCGTCACCAGCTCGTAGTTCCACATGTCCGTAAGCATCGGCTCGAGCACCTTGGTGTAGCGGCCCGGCTTCACATCCAGCAGCGCCAGATGTGCCCCGACCGCCAGCATCGCCAGCGCCGCCGTGCACAGCAGCACGATCACCGGCGTGTCCTCGCCCCGCAGTGCACGCCAGGCAAACGCCGTCAGGATCGCCGCGCCCAGCGTGCCGCACGCCGCGATGACGGCCACCCCGTCCATACCGCTGCAAAGCTTTGCTGCGATCAGATAAAACGCCGCGATCAGCGCCGCAAACAGCAGCGCCGTGCCCGTTTTGCCCGGGCGCGCATGCATCGCAAAGCGCAGCGGATCGCGCCACGCGTTTTTCTTTTCCGTCATCACGCCTTCACCTCCGCCAGCGCAGCATTCTGCTTATCCGTGTTCAGCGCGCGCCACAGCTCAGCCGCCGTCAGCGCCACGCCCACCATCTGGAACATCGCCGCCCACTTGAGATCCATGATCCTGTCGCCCGGCAGGCCCGCCGTGTACGCCGCATAGGACGCAAACCCGAAGCACAGCGGCAGCAGGATGCGGCGGCCCGGCGCAAACACGGCCAGCACCAGCGAAAGCACGTCCGCGCCGAACGTATAGCGCTCGTGCATCTTGGGCAGGAAGAACGGAATGCCGCTGAGCATCAGCAGGCAGGAAAGCAGCGTCGCGTCCACGCTCAGCCGGTCGCGATAGGCGCTCACCAGCGCGCACATCGCCATCATGCAGGCAATGCCCAGCACCATGGCCATGCCGCTGAACATCCGATACAGCAGATCCGCACTCAGATCCGGCAGGAACTGGTACAGGTTGGGGCCATTCATCGTGATAAAGTTGTAGTTGCCTGCCTGCTGCAGGTACACCGTCAGCACATGGTGCAGCGACTTGCCGCCCCACAGCGCCGGGATCATCATCACCATGTAGGAAACCGGGATCAGCACGAGATGGCGGAGCTTGATGTCGCGTCTCAGCCACAGCGGCAGCAGCACCGGCAGGAAAAACACCGTCTGCAGCTTGAAGGACAGCGCCACGCCGAAGAAGATCATGCTGCGCGCGCTGCGGCGGGTCAGGCCCATGTACACGGCCATCAGGCAGAAGGAGACGTAGATCACGTCGCACTGGCCCCAGTACGCGCCGTTGAAGACGACCGTCGGCAGCAGGGACGCGATGTGATACACCAGCAGCTGCGCGCCCTCGCCCTTCACGCGAAGGGACGCGAGCTTCATCAGCGCGGTGCACATGAGCACCTCAAAGGCGATGGAGATCGCCTTGACCAGATACTGCGGCGGATAGTCCTTCATCCGGGAGATGATCTGCATCAGGTACAGATACGGCGGCGAATAGTCGCTGCCGATGTACCTGCCAAGGCCTTCCTTCCAGCCCATCTGCGAATACTCGTAGATCCAGTTGCTCAGGAAGATGTCGTAGTCGTCGCTCACATAGTCGAGCAGCGAGATCTTCGCGAGCAGCACCGCGCCCGTGAGCACCGCCAGCAGAACATGCATATAGACGGGCAGCCTCCTGCCCGCACGCAGCTGCACCGCGTAGGAAACGGCGAAGATCGCCGCGAAGATCACGCCGGAAATCATCTGCATCTGACCGGTCTTGTATCCGCTGAATTCGTCGATCTTCGCATAGCGTGCATAGCGCGCGAAGACGAAAAACACCGCAGTCGCGAGCACGAGCAGCGCCACACGCGCCGCCCTGCCGGGGCGCCTGTTCAGCCCTGTGCGCAGCGCGTCGCTGACAACATTCTTTTTCATGTCACAGTATCCTTTCTTGCCCAATCATCCGCATTCATTATATCGAAGATCACGCCGTCTGTACAGCAAAACCTATGCGCGATGCGCATCATAATCCGGTCATGCGCCGCATATTCTATGGGGCAGCGTTTCCATGATTGCTCACATTTTTGCCCGCTGGGGGCCACACCCCTGCTATATCGTCCGGGTATCATGATCAAAGAGTTCAGCAAACCGCATCACACGAATCCGAGGTGAATATCCATGCCTACCACTGCAACAGCACAAAAGCTGCCTGACGTTTCCTTCGCGCCCAGCGATCCCGTCTTTGACGCCGAATTCTACGGTCCCTACGAGGCCGCCGTGCAGGCGGCGCTCGAGATGCTCTGCGCCGCGCGCAGAAAGCACGAGGGCGACGTGCTCGCGCTCCATTTCCGGCTCAAATCGCCCGCGTCCATCCGCGGCAAGCTCCGCAAGAAGGGCATGCCCGAGACCGCATCCTCCGCCGGCCTGTGCCTGCGCGATGTGGCCGGGCTGCGCGCCGTGCTCACCAGCCGCCAGGCTGTCTACCGCTTTGCGCACACGCTGATGACCAGCGGCGTCGCGAGGCTGGACGAGGTGCACGACTACATCGCCGCGCCCAAGCAAAGCGGCTACCGCAGCCTGCACCTGATCTTCAGCGTGCCCGTCGTGCTCGATTCCCAGGCGTACCTGGTGCCGGTGGAGATCCAGCTGCGCACGGCCAGCATGGACGCCTGGGCATGCATGGAGCACCGTCTCATCTACAAGCCGGTCACATAAGCGGGCCATGCCCGCACCCACATCCGGACAACCTGATCAGGCAATGTCTTTCGTTGCCCGCTGTACGATGCTTTTGCGCAATTGCCCATCATCCAAAAGGCCATCCCGCAGGACGGCCCCTGATGCTCCCTTATTTCGCCGCGTCCACGATCTTCTGCCAGGTATCCTCGGTCACCGGGATGCCGCGCTCACGGTTGCGCGCGCGGGTCTTTTCAAGGTTCTCGCCCGGCGCGTGCACGCCATGCACGCCGTCCTTAGGCTCCAGGCTGTTGAGGAACGCGATGGTCCTTTCCATCTGCGCCTCGGCCTTGTCCATGTCGATCACCGCCGCGGGGTTCATGCACACAAACATCTGGCTCATGCCCTTCTCGCCGTCGGCCGGCGTGCCGATCTCAAGCGACGTGCGGCCCAGGGACAGCATGGAGACCATCAGGTCGATCATGATGGACAGCGCGCTGCCCTTCCACAGGGCCATCGGCGTCATCAGACCGCTTTCGACGATCTTTTTGGGGTCGTTGGTCAGGTTGCCATCCGTGTCATAGCCGCAGGGCGTATCGAGCATGCCGCCCTCCTGCGCCATGATCTCCAGCTTGCCGAACGCGTACTGGCTCACCGCCATGTCCATCACCAGGCTGCCGGCCCTGCGCGGGATGGCGATGGTGATCGGGTTGTTGCCGGTGGACGGCTCCTTCGCGCCGTAGGCGACGAGGTTCATGCAGGTGTTGGTCATGCACAGGCCCATCATGCCCGCGTCCGCCATCATCAGGCCATAGCGGCCCGCGCGCAGCCAATGGCTGTTGTTGCGCAGCGCCACGCAGGCGATGCCGTGCGTCCTGGCCAGCTCGATGGCGCGCCCGGCCATCTGCTGCGCGATCAGCGGGCCCACGCCGAAGTGCGCATCCCACACCTCCAGGCCGCCCAGGCCGGAGACGCGCTCCGCCTGCGTCACCTTCGCGTCGCACAGGCCGCTTGCCATGTCGGACAGGTAGCGCGGGTAGCGGTTCATGCCGTGGCTGTACACGCCGTCCAGCGAGTTCCCCGCGAAGATCTCCGCAAACCGCCGCGCATCCTGCGCGTTCAGAAACCGCTCAAGGCCCCGCGTCATCTGATCGACAGCCTCTTGATACTGCACATAGATCATACGATTTCCTCCTTTATTCCAGCGCCGTGACGGCGACCTCGTTCATCACACTGCGCACGTCCTCCATGCGCACGCTGCCCACCTCGCCCAGCATCGCGTTGGCCACGCCGCAGGCCATCGCCAGGCGCAGCGCGTCCTGCGCGTCCATGCCCTGCGCCATCGCGTGCAGCGCGCCGGCGAACGACGCGTCGC
>JAGBDL010000155.1 GCA_017937505.1 Clostridia bacterium
GATCGCGGAAATATTCCGCCATCGTCAGGCCGGACAGCGCCACGCGCATACGTGCTCCCGGCGGCTCGTTCATCTGGCCGTAGACCAGCGCCGTCTTGTTGATGACGCCAGACTCCTTCATCTCGTTGTACAGGTCGTTGCCCTCACGCGTGCGCTCGCCGACGCCCGTGAAAACGGACAGGCCGCCGTGCTGTTTGGCGACGTTGTTGATCAGCTCCATGATCAAAACCGTCTTGCCGACGCCGGCACCGCCGAACAGGCCGATCTTGCCGCCCTTGGCGTACGGCGCGATCAGATCGACGACCTTGATGCCCGTCTCCAGCATTTCGGCAGACGTCTCCTGCTCATCATAGGCCGGCGCGGGACGATGAATCGCCCAGCGCTCCACATTCTCCGGCGCGGGCTGATTGTCAACCGGTTCGCCCAGAAGATTGAAGATGCGGCCGAGGCACTTTTCGCCGACCGGAACGGTAATGGAGGAGCCCGTGTCCACGGCCTGTGCGCCGCGCGTGAGGCCATCCGTGCTGCTCATGGCAATGCATCGAACGATGTCATCGCCAACGTGCTGCGCGACCTCGACAACCAGCTTCTTCTCGCCGCTGCCCACCTCAATGGCGTTCAGCAGCTGCGGAAGCTCGCCGGCTGCAAACTTGATATCCAGTACCGGGCCGATAACCTGGACCACGGTACCGATGCTTCCTTTTGCCATATCGTTGCTCCTTATCAGTCTCAGATAGCACGTCAGTGCTCCGCGCCTGCGACGATCTCGGTGATTTCCTGCGTGATCGCGCCCTGACGGGCACGGTTGTAGCGCAGGCTCAGATCCTCGATCATCTCCGCTGCGTTCTTGCTGGCCGCGTCCATAGCGGTACGGCGGGCGCCCTGCTCACTGGCTACGGATTCGCACATGGCGCCGTAAATCATGCCTGCGATATAGCCCGGGACAATCGCGTCATACACCTCTTCAGGGCTCGGCTCATAAAGAACCAGCGTATGCAGATCCTCGCGCTTATGGCCGCCCTCCGCCTTGAGCGGAAGCAGGCTTTCTGCCCTGGGGGTCTGCGTAAGCATGGAGACAAACTGCGTATAGATGATGGATACCTCGTCAAACTGTCCACTCAAATAGCCCTGCGTCACCAGATTGCTGATGGTGAAGCAGTCAGGAATCGAGACGCAGGCAGCCTCGGCAAACTCGGTCGTCAGGATTTCAATGCCCTTGCGGTTGCAGAAATCCACGGCCCGCTTGCCGATGGGCAGGATGCATGTCGGAAGACCATCCTGCATCCTCTCTGTCACAGCCTTGATGATGTTGCTGTTGTAGCCGCCGGCAAGGCCGCGGTCACCCGCAATCATGATCAGACAGCGCTTCTTGATCTCGCGCTGCTTCTGATACGGAGAGACGAAGTCGCTGGTATTGGCTTCGATATCAATCAGCGTCTCCTTGAGCCCCGCGAAATACGGACGGCTGCGCTCCTGGCGCTCCTTGGCTTTTCTGAGCTTGGAGGAGGCGACGAGTTCCATCGCTTTGGTGATCTGCATGGTGCTCTCAACGCTGCGGATGCGCAGCTTGATATCCTTCATGGATGCGCCAGCCATCACTTACCCCCTCCTTTCAGTTATTTGGCGAGAAAATCCTCTGTGTACTGCTTGAGCGCAGCAGCCAGCTTTTCCTCGGTATCCTTTTCGAACTTGCCCGTGGTGCGAATGGTCTCCAGAATCTCGGCATGCTGCTCGTCCAGCCGCGCATACAGCCCCTGCTCGTACTGGGAAACCTTCTCCACCGCCACCTCGGCCAGGTAATCATGCGTGACCGCATAGATGATGCAGACCTGCTTCTCCACGTCGATCGGGGAGCTCTTGCCCTGCTTAAGCACCTCCACAACGCGTTCGCCCTGTGCCAGACGCGCCTTGGTATCGGCGTCCAGATCGCTGCCGAACTGTGCAAAGCTCTGCAGCTCACGGTACTGGGAATAGATCAGCTTGAGAGAGCCCGCGACCTTCTTCATCGCCTTGATCTGCGCGTTGCCGCCGACACGGGAAACGGAAATGCCCGGGTTGACAGCCGGCATGACGCCGGAGTGGAAGAGCTCGCTCTCCAGGAAGATCTGGCCGTCGGTGATGGAGATGACGTTCGTCGGGATGTACGCGGAAACGTCGCCCGCCTGCGTCTCGATGATCGGCAGAGCCGTCAGGCTACCGCCGCCGTACTCCGGCGCAATGCGCGCGGCGCGCTCCAGCAGTCGGCTGTGCAGGTAAAAGACGTCGCCCGGATACGCCTCGCGTCCCGGCGGGCGGCGGATCAGCAGGGACAGCGCGCGGTACGCGACGGCGTGCTTGGACAGATCGTCGTACACGACCAGCACATCCTTGCCCTGCGCCATGAAGTATTCGCCCATGGCACAGCCGGCATACGGCGCGATATATTGCATCGGTGCCAGCTCGGAGGCGGTGGCGCTGACGACGATGGTGTACTCCATCGCACCGGCCTGGGTCAACTGCTCCACCAGCTGCGCAACGGTCGAGTTCTTCTGACCGATGGCGACGTAGATGCAGATGACGTCCTTGCCCTTCTGGTTGATGATGGTATCGGTGGCGATCGTCGTCTTGCCGGTCTGACGGTCGCCGATGATAAGCTCGCGCTGGCCGCGGCCGATCGGAATCATGCTGTCAATGGCCTTGATGCCGGTCTGCAGCGGGACGCTGACGCCCTTGCGTTCGATGATGCCCGGCGCGGGGCTTTCGATCGGGCGCGTCTTCGTGGTATGGATAGCGCCCTTGCCATCGACGGGCTGGCCGAGCGCGTTGACCACGCGGCCGATCAATTCTTCGCCGACCGGAACGGAAACGACACGTCCGGTGCGTTTGACGGTGCTGCCCTCATGCAGGCCCGCATCGCTGCCCAGAATGACGATCGAAACGAAGTTCTCCTCCAGATTCTGCGCCATGCCGAACTCGCCGTTTTCAAACTCGACCAGCTCATTGGCCATGCAGTTATCCAGGCCGCTCGCACGGGCAATGCCGTCACCGACGAGGATAATCGTGCCCGTCTCACTGGTTTCGAGCTTGCACTCGTAGTTTTTAATCTGTTCGCGAATGATCTTTGTGATCTCTTCGGGTCTTAATTCCATACCGCTCCTGCTTTCTCCCATCAGAGTATGGTGTTTTTGAGCATGCTGCTCACCGCGTCGAGGCGATGGATGATTGTATCATCGACGCGCTTGCCGTCGTAATCGAGGCGAACGCCGCCGATGCACGCCGGGTCAATGGTATTGGTCAATTCAATCTGCTTTCCGGTGATGCCCGCAAGCTTGGCCGCCAGCTTTTCCTTCTGACGATCCGACATGGGCACCGCCGTCACGGCAGATACCGGCATAATGCCATGATCCTCGTTATAATGCTCGCGGAAGACCTGAACGCAGCTGCTGAATTGGCGGATATAGCCCTTTTCCATCAGAATCTTGAGAAAATTGAGCAGATACGGTTCCGTCTTGCCCTGAAAGCAAGTATCCAGAATCTCTTTGCGCTCAATCTTCGACAGATTAGGTGCGCTCAGAAGACGGAGAAAATCCGGCTCCGCGGCGAAGCATTCATCCAGCACCTTGAGCTGCCCGAGCATCGTGTTGCTCTTGTTTTCATCCTTGGCGAGCGCATACAGGGCCTCGCCGTAAACGCTTGCAGCCTCTGTCATACTTCGTCACCCAATTTGTCGATGAAGCTGTCCACCATCTGGGCATGATCGCTCGCAGTCAGTTCCCGACCGACAACCTTGCCTGCAATGGCCATTGCGATTTCGGAAATCTCATCCTTGGTTTCGTTGAGCACGCGTCTCTTTTCCTGCGCAATCTCCGCTTCAGCCCTCTGCTTCATGGCAACAGCAGTCTTCTGCGCGTCGCTGATGATCTGCTCACCGCGCTTGGCAGCGGTCTGCTGGGCGCTTTGCAGGATCTTCTCCGCCTCGGCCTTGCTTTCAAGCATGTTCTGCTCGTAGGTTGCCTTGATGACCATGGCCTCTTCCTTCGCCGTTTTGGCGTCGGTGATCTCCTTGTCCGCGGCCTCGCGGCGCGCGTCAATGATCGCCTTGATCTTGTCCAGGAAGAATACCTTGACGAGGAACATCTGCAAGAACAGGTTGCAGATCTGCGCAATCAGGGTTACAGGGTTTACCGTCACAAGGGACTGGTAAAGATCCATTGTGCTGCCTCCTTCCGGCAAATCTTGTCGCTATGAATCCGCCTGGGATCAGCCCAGGAAATTCATGAACATGCCGGGGGCAACAAAGATCAGCAGAAGACCGGTAACAAAGCCGTAGATACCGGTGGTCTCGGACAGCGCGATACCCAGAATCATGGAGCTGGTCACGTCGCCTTTGCACTCCGGATTGCGGCCGATGACTTCGCAGGCGCGCGCCGCGCAGTTACCTTCGCCGATACCAGGGCCGACGCCCGCGATCAGAGCGAGACCTGCGCCGATAGCGCAGCCAGCCAGAGCAATACCCTTCGCCAGAACAGTGAAATCCATAAACCTTTTCCTCCTAAAAATGAATTACAGAGTAGTTATTCAAATGGCAGCGCAGGCTTAATCGCCTGCGGCCTGTTTGATGAAGAGAGTGGTCAGCGTACAGAAGATGAATGCCTGAATGCAGCCGCCGAACCAGTCGAAATACAGGCTCGGAATAGCCGGGATGCCGACAGTCAGCCACGGATAGGCCGCGCCAAGATTCGTAAAGACCGCCAGAATGCCAAGGATGGCGACCACCGCGCCCGGAATCAGCATGCGCTTTTTCTTCTGCCTGTAACCGAGCACCGCCGGAATAAGACCGAGCACCGTCACCACAAGCGCAACCAGGAGGCTGGAGCCCAGCGCGCCAAAGAGCGCGTTGCTCGCCGCCGTCAGCGCCGCATAAATCAGCGTGCTGATAACCATGCCGGACAGGATGTTGCCGAAGTGACGGCAGGCCATGGAGACCGGGGTGAAGCACTCGGACATGACGTTGATGGGCAGCAGGATGAAAATCGGATCAAGAAAGCCGCGCAGATATCCGAGGATACCCGACGCCTTGATCTTATGATATGTGATCAGCACGAACACCACAAGCGCCCATGCCAGCTCCGTCATCAGGTCGGCCGTCGGGCTCCAGATACCCAGAAGGCTGATCAGGTTGGAAATGACGCTGGTGACGAAGATCGTGCACACCAGCGGGATGTAGCGGTCAAACTCCGGGCCCATGTTGCCGCGCACGAAATTCACGATGGCATTGTATCCCATCTCCGCTACAGCCTGCTTGCGGGAGATGTTCGTCACCTTCAGGCCTGATCCCAGCCAGATGCACAGCCCCGTGATGATGGCCATGACCAGCCAGCTGACCGCCAGCGTCTGCGTGATCTGCACGCTGCCCAGCAGCGGTACGTTTTCAAAAGTATGGAGAATTCTTGCGCCGGTAATGGATACTTCCATAGTATTGCTCTCCTCGTCGTGTTGATGAACGGATACGATTGCTTACGTTTTATACTCACACTTCAAAGCTGCCTTTGTGATCCTCAAGCTCTTCCATCTCCTCGGGCGGCGGATTCTTGCGCTCGCTGGGGGGCACCAGCTTGCCTCTTGCCTGCAGATAGAAGATGACCAGATTGGGAAACAGCAGCGGAATTGCCGCGGCAAAAACATTGAACCACGGCATCAGATACGCTGCAACAATCCAGCCCGCCTGCAAAAGCAAGCGCCCGTTGTAGCTTCCCTGAATGAAAGACTTCATCGTCTTCTGTTCGCCGATGCTCACTGCCCGCTGGATGGTGATGCACATCAGCGCGAAATTGATGACCGCAACGACACATCCGCCCAGCGCTCCGGTGATCACGCGATAGTCAAATGTACCAATGCCCATCCTGCTCAGCGCAAACATCACAGCAACCAGCAAAGCGCCGCCCACAGCCGTACCGCAGGCAATCCGTTTGACCTCATGCTGAGAAGCAGATTGTAATTTCATAGAAGGATTCCTCATCTTCCCACATTTGGAGCGACACAGCTTTACATGCTCTTCGCATCATTGATCCTTACTGATCCGGTCGATCTCTTTGCGCATGGAGCGCAGGCAGGTGCGCGCCGTGCTGAGACTGGTCAAAAATCCGATGATTCCCAGCACAATTACAATCCATACGCCGAGGTCAAACCGATCCTGGAGATAAATGCCCAGCATCAGAAACACGCAGGTGGGAAATAAACAGGAAAAACCAAACTGCCCCACCCATATCAATAAAGACAGATACTTCATTTTGTCTCCCAAGCAAGCCGATCCTGTCCGTCAGAGACTGTACAGGCAAGAACCATGCAATCGAAAATCTCCGACTTAATCATTATACATGAAAATCTAAAATTTTACAACGCCGTTTTTGCCAAAGTCAAATATAAGTTGGTTGATTTAAAGAATTCGTCATCAATATTCCGTTACACTCTCAATATAAAGCAGTCCGCCTCCTTGATGGGAGGCGGACCGGAGATGAATTGCGCGTAATTCTGAAAATTAGGCAGCGGCCTTAATGCTGATGATATGCGGGTTCACGCCCTCATACCAGTACAGGAAGCCCTCGATATCCACGACGTCGCCCGCCTTGAGCTCACCCACAGCCTTGTACACGTCGGTGTCGGTGCCGGTCAGGTACACTTCCACGCAGAAGCTGTAGCTCTGGCCGTTCACAGAAGCGGTCACGTAGATATCGTCGCCCGGCTGGCCGTTCTTGTATTCGATCGCCTCAATCGTCATGCCCTTGAAGACGGCAAGCTCGTTCTGATGCGCGATCAGCTCGTCAGTGCCCAGCAGCGCGGTCATATCGGCCGGCTCTGCGATGTAGCAGCCCTCGAGGATTTCAAACGTCGCGTCGACGATTTCGACCTCGCCGGCCCACTCGCCCTTGTAGCCGGTCACCCGGATCTTCGTGCCCGGAACCAGCTTGGCGTAGTCCTCCTCCGGGCAGGCCATCTCATACAGGAAGTACGCGCCGTCCTCGGACTGGCAATACACGGTGGCCTTGTTGTCCCACCAGGACTGCTTAGCCTGCACATAGGTCTCCACAACGACCTCGGCGTCAATCTCGGCAGCGGCATAGTCCGCATGCGTCATCACGCCCTCGGCCAGTGCGGCGCAGCCGACAAGAATCATGGAAAGGGTCAGCAGAACAGCAATAAACTTCTTCATACTTGTTTCCTCCTCTATGGTGTATGCTCAGCGCATAGCATCATTATACAAACAAAGCCGCGATAAATCAACGCCAATCTGCCCCGACCCGGTCACTTTTTCTTTCTGATCCGCTGCCGGAGCACATAGGCACCCATCAGGATCCAGGTCCCCGCAAGCGCGGCGATCAGGGCAACGGCGGCGTCCGGAAGCGGACCGGGATCGTCTTCGCCGATCATCTCCGTCTTTCCCTGCCCTGCGAGCTGATCCAGGCGGTACAGCGACGTCATGTCGGCGAAGAGCTTCTCCATGAACGCATCGTCAACCGTTTTTTTCCTGCGGACGGCCTTCGTTACCTCCTCGATCATCTGGCCTGCTGCGCTGCGCAGAGAGGCGGAGCCATTGTAGACCGGCGTGACGAACGTGCTGTGCGTGTTGTCAAGCAGCAGCTTTGACGCTCTGATCTTCACGTCGTAATGCTCGTCGTTGTCCTCGCCGCTTCTGGCCAGATACTCCTGATACGCGCCGGAGCTTTGCGCCTTTGACGTAACCGGCACATAGCCCTCTGTGCACGCATAGGCGATCTGTACGTCGTTGGTGAGCAGGTATTGCGTAAACAGCCAGGACGCCAGAACCTCCTGCGGGTCCTCCTTGTTGAAAATGCAGACCGACGGTCCCTGGGAGATCATCTTCGGATGTTCGGGATCAAACTGCGGGATCGTCATGACCTCGATCTCAAAATCCACCAGCTTTTCTTCGCTGATGTCAATCAGCGGCGCGTCGGGGCCCATCCAGGTTGCGCCGGCTGTCGAGTCCACCGCAAAGATACACTGCCCTGCGTTCAGAAAATTCGCCGGATAGCTGGAGATCTTGAACGTCGAAAATGCGCCGCTCTTCGCGTGCTCCGCGACGGTATAGAGCAATTCCCTGGTCGTGTCGTTGAAGATCTCAATCCGGCCGTCGTCGGTGGAATAGCCGGCGTTCCTCTGTCTGAGCATCTGGATCATCATGTTGTCGGTGGATTTATAGATGAAGGGAATCATCACCTTCTGTCCGTTGACGAGGAAATTCCCCTCCTCATCCTTCGTCATCGCGGCCTCGGAAACCTCCCAGATGAAATCCCACGTCAGCGTCTCAGGCAGCGTGAAGCCAAGCGCCTCGACATAGGTTCTGTTGACGTAGCAGGCCTCCGTCGAGCGCATGAACGGCACGGCGTAATGCCTGCCGCCCAGCACGCATTCGCCGAGGAACTGCCCGATGATTTCTTCCTGTGTCGGGGAATCAAAGCGGACCTCGCTGCCGCCAAGGCCGTATTTCTCATTTTCAAACAGCGCATCAAGCGGCACGACGCTGTTCGTGCCCGTCATGTACGTCGCGATATGATCGGGATAGGTGATGCAGACGTTCGGCGTGGTCTGCGTGGCGATGTTGGTAATCACATCGTTGTAGATCTTGCTGTAATCCGTGTACAGGCGCAGGTTAACCCGGATGTTCGGATACAACGCCTCAAACCCCCTGATGGCGTCCTCGTAGATCGCCACCTGGGTCATGTTGGTGTCGTTCTTCGCCCAGAATGTGATTTCGTGCTGCTGTGTTTCGTCGAATTCCTGCGGCACGGCGAAGGCTTCCAGCCCCTTGGAGCCATGGCAGCCCGTCAACGCGAGCAGGCAGACGAGCAGCTGCGCAAGCAGCAGCGCAGCGCGCTTATTGCTCATCCCTTCGTTCCTCCTCTCGCCACGCCGGCCATGATCTTCTGCCGGAAGATCAGAAACAGGACGATCAGCGGCACGGAGATGGAGACGACCGCCGCCATCATCGCCGGAATATTCTCCCGGCCAAAGCCGCTCTCGCGAATCGCCTGAATGCCGTTGGACACCAGGAAGTAGTTTTCGTCGTCCGTCACCAGCCGCGGCCACACATAGGAATTCCAGCATTCAATGACCTTGAGGATGGCGATCGTCACGATCGTCGGCTTGCAGATCGGGATCATCACCTTGAGCAGGTATTTGAGATCCGACGTGCCGTCCACCTTTGCCGCATAATACAGGTCATCCGGCACCTGCTCAAAGTTCTCCTTGAGCAGATAGATGTAAAAGACGGACGTGACCGACGGCAGAATCAGGCCGAGGAACGTGTTGCGCAGGCTCAGGTTGGTGATGGTCACAAAGTTGGTAATGACCACCAGCTCGCTAGGAATCATCATCAGGGACAGGAAGATCACAAACGCTGCGTTCTTTCCCCTGAAATTGAGCCGCGCAAACGCGTAAGCCGCCAGAACCGTCACCGCCATCATGATCGCTGTGGTCACCACGGTGAAGATGAGCGTATTGACAAAATACCTGGCCAGCGGCACCGCGGTAAAGGCTTCCATGTAGTTTTCCAGCGTCGGTGAAAGCGTGAACAGCTGAGGAATGTATTCCGAATTGTATGCGCCGTAGCTCTTCACGGACGTGAGCACCATCCAGTAAAACGGAAACAGCACCATCAGCGCCCACAGCGTCAGGAGCGCGTATACCAGCGCGTTCATCATCCGCTTGCCTGCCCTGGCAGATTTTTCGGTTTTCTCATAATCAGTTTGTTGTGTCATATCTCAAGCCCTCACGAATAATGAACGTGCTTCCTGGAAATCAGCAGGTTGATACAGGTGATCGTCAGCACAACGGCAAACAGGATGATCGCCGCCGCGGACGCGTAGGACGGATAGCCGCCGCTGTTTCCATAGAGCATGTCGTAGACGTAGCCGACGATCGTATTCATGCCCGCTGCGTTCAGATCGGTGCCAAAGAGCGCCACCGCGTCGCTGTACGCCTTGAACGCACCGATAAAGCCGGTGATGATCAGATAGAAGACGGTCGGCGAGATCATCGGCAGCGTGATTCTCACAAACGTGCGCCATTTGGACGTGCCGTCCACACGAGCCGCATTGTAGTATACCTCGTCCACAGAGGCCAGCGCGCTGGTCAGAATCAGAATCTTGAAGGGCATGACGACCCAGATCGTATAAACGCACAGGACAAACATCTTTGCCCAGTACGGACCGTCGATGAAGTCGATCGCTTCCCCGCCGAACCAGCCGATGACCAGGTTGGCCAGGCCGTCCGTGTACGGCGTCTTCTTGAACAGGATCATGAAGACGAGGCCAACCGCCAGCGTGTTGGTCACATACGGCAGGAAGTAGATCGTCTGATAGAGATTGCGCAGCGTCCGGATCGAGCTGAGCGCCACGGAAATCAGCAGCGCAAAGCCTGTGGAGAGCGGCACGGTGACGATGACCAGAATGAACGTATTCTTGAGCGCCTGCAGGAAATACGGGTCGCGCAGCACATAGGAGTAATTGTACAGCCCGACGCCGTAGTACGTCTGGGACGCGGAGTTGTACCCCTCCTCAAACGAGTAGATGAACACGTCGATGAGCGGATAGACCATGAAAACGCCCAGAAAGAGGATAGCCGGCAGCAGATAGAGCCAGCCTTTTGCGCTTTGCTTCTCCATGCCTCATCCTCCTTTCAAATGCTTTCAAAGGGGATGCGCGCCTCAGTTTCCCGGTCGAAGATGAAAACCTTGCCCGGATTCAGGGAGAAGCGAACCGTCTTCTTTTGCGTATCCACACGGCTCTCGGCGCTGATGATGGCACGGATGGCGGCGTTTTCGCAGGCGGCGTTAGTCGATACCACGCTGATATCGCGCCCCATGACCTCCACGCCGCTGAAATTGCAGCACAGCGGGCCATTGTCGTCAAGCACAAAGCCCTCCGGGCGCACACCGACCCAGACCTCCTGGTCATCCAGGCCGGGAACGGCAAGCACCGCATCCCCGCCGATCATCAGTCTGCCGCCATCGATCCGGCCGCTGAACACGTTGATCGGCGGCGTACCCAGGAATTTGGCGACAAACAAATTGACCGGGTTGTCATACACCTCCTGCGGCTTGCCGATCTGCTGAATTACACCGGACTTCATCACGACGATCATGTCGGAGATGCTCATTGCCTCCTCCTGATCGTGCGTGACGAACACGGTCGTGATCTTCGTCTCGCGCTGGATGCGCCGGATTTCCTCCCGCGTCTGCAGCCTCAGACGCGCGTCGAGGTTGGAAAGCGGCTCATCAAGCAGCAGTACGCGCGGCCGCTTCACCAGCGCGCGCGCAATGGCGACGCGCTGCTGCTGCCCGCCGGAGAGCTCGCTGGGCTTGCGGTCCATCAGCTCGTCGATCTGCACGAGTCTTGCCGCCTCATAGGCCTTCTCCCGCATCGCTTCCTTGGAGAGCCTGTCCTTGCCCTTGAGGTTCTCCAGCGGGAACAGGATGTTCTGCAGCACCGTCAGGTGCGGATAGAGCGCGTAGCTCTGGAAGACGAAGCCCACGCCGCGCTTTTCCGCCGGCAGCGCGGTCACATCGTCGTCGCCGAAGAAGATCCTGCCGCTGGTGGGCTTTTGCAGGCCGCAGAGCAGATTGAGCGTCGTGCTCTTGCCGCAGCCGGACGGGCCGAGCAGGCCGATCAGCTGACCATCCGGGACTTCAAAGGAAAAGTCCCTCACCGCCACGACGTCCTCCCGAACGCCTTTGCTGCGGCTGGGGAATTTCTTGGTCACATTCTGCAATACGATTTTCATGCTGTACCTTCCTTCTATCCTTTGCAAGCGGGGCGGACTCAGCGGCGATATCTCGCCGGGCCTTCCTCATAGAGATTGCCGCCGTGCGCGTCGATCGCCACGATCAGCGGAAGGCTTTCAACCTCCAGCCTGCGGATGGCCTCCGTGCCCAAGTCCTCAAAGGCAATGACCTCGGCAGATCTGACGCTGGTTGCAATCAGCGCGCCCGCGCCGCCGGTCGCCGCGAAGTAGACGCCGCCGTTGCGCCGGATTGCTTCGACGACCGCCTCGCTGCGCTGTCCCTTGCCGATCATTCCGATCAAGCCCAGGTCGCAGAGCGTCGGCGCATACGCGTCCATGCGATAGCTCGTCGTCGGGCCGCAGGAACCGATGGGATCGCCCGGCTTGGCCGGACAGGGGCCCGCATAATAAATGACCTGATTGCGCAGCGCAAAGGGCAGCGGCTTTCCCTCGGCCACCAGCGCGCACAGACGCTTGTGCGCGGCGTCGCGACCGGTGTAGATGACGCCAGTGAGCAGTACGCTGTCACCCGCGCGCAGGTCTTCCAGCTCCTCGGCGCGAAGCGGCGCATGAATTTTCTTGATCATTGATGCTCTCCTCCTCAGATGACGGCCGTCTTGTGCCGCGCGGCATGGCACTGCATGTTCACCGCGACAGGCAGCCCTGCGATATGCGTGGGCATCTGCTCGATGTGCACGGCCAGCGCCGTCGTCCTGCCGCCCAGTCCCTGCGGGCCAATGCCGAGCTTGTTGATCCGTTCAAGCATCTCGCGTTCCATCTCGGCGAGCATCGGATCATCGGACGGCGTGCCGCATTCCCGCGTCAGGCTGTGCTTGGCCATCTGCATGGCGCGCTCCGCCGTGCCGCCGATGCCCACGCCCACCACCACCGGCGGGCAGGGATTGCCGCCCGCCAGACGCACCGTTTCCACGATGGCGTTTTTCACGCCCTCCACACCCTGGGACGGCGTGAGCATCCAGAGCCGGGACATGTTCTCCGAGCCAAAGCCCTTCGGCGCTGCCGTCAGCGTTACCTGCTCGCCTGGGACAATGCGCGTGTGCACGATGGCCGGCGTGTTATCCTTCGTGTTGATGCGCGTGAGCGGCGTAAGCACGCTGGCGCGGAAGCAGCCGTCCCTGTAAGCGCGGCGAACGCCGTTTTCAATGGCTTCATTCACGTCTCCGCCGGTCAGATGGACGTCCTGCCCCACGTCCATGAAGATGACCGCCATGCCGGTATCCTGGCAGATCGGCATCTTCCTTTCGGCTGCGAGCCTGTCGTTTTCAATCAGCTGGCGCAGAACCTCCCGCCCGAACGGCGATTCCTCGGTTTCAAGGTTCTTTTCAAGCAGGGACAGCACATCCTCGCCAATTTCACAGCATGCGCTCATGAACAGCGCGTAGACGGTATCCTCGATGCGTTTGACGCTCAGTTCTCTCATGGTTCATGCCTCCATGCAAGCCTTCAGATTTGATGTGACTAATATATCGCATTTCCTGACGGTTTTCAAGCGTGCATACCCTTCGGAGCAAGGATTGACTTGACAAAGTTTTTATGCGCATACCGTTTCCTTTTGACGAAAAAGCGGTTATAATAAACAAAGAACTTTGTACAGGAGGCTACATGATGCAGCTTTCAAAGGATACCAAGCGTTTTCTGCTTTCTCTCTCGGCCTTTACAGTCGCGCTGGTGCTCTGCGTGATTCACTTTAGGGAGGTCGGCGGCTGGCTCGGCGCATCGCTTGCGGCGTTTTCTCCGTTTGTCGTCGGCGGGTGCATCGCCTTCATCCTCAGCGTGCCCATGCGCCTGTTTGACCGGCTGCTGAGCAGGAAAAACAAGAAGGGCAATCCGCTGGTCAGGCCAGGCAAACGCAAGCTGTTCAGCCTGCTTCTGGCGATTCTCCTGGTCTTCCTGCTGCTTTTCATCTTCAGCAGCATCGTGCTGCCCCAGCTGGTCAGCACAGTCACCGCGCTGGCCGGTTCCATCATGCGCTTTGTGCCCACGGCGCAGCAGTGGTTCAACAACCTGCTGACCTGGCTGGAGGAATACCCGGAAGTTCACGACGCCGTCGCGCCGATGATTCCGGACCTAAACAAGGTGGCCTCTTCACTCATCAGCATTGTACAGCGGTATGCGGGCACCGTGGTTTCCTCGCTGGCCTCCAACGTCTCCTCGCTCTTTGGCAGCATGACGGACGTGATCATCTCGTTTGTCTTCGCCGTCTATGTGCTGCTGCAGACCGAATCGCTGTCCAGGCAGTGCAAGAAGCTCCTTTACGCGTTTCTGCCCAAGCGCTTTTGCGACGATGTGCTCAGCATCGCCCGTCTTGCGCACAAGACGTTCTTCTCCTATGTCGCCATTCAGTGCACGGAGGCGGCCATTCTCAGCGGATTGTGCTTTATCGGCATGCTGATCTTCCGCTTCCCGCATGCGCTGGTGATCTCGGTGATCATGCTCTTCGGCGCGCTGATCCCGATCTACGGCGCGATCATCTCGTGTGTGATCGGCGCGTTCCTGGTGCTCATCGAAAGCCCGATGAAGGCCATTGGCTTTGTCGCGTTTATCCTGATTCTCCAGCAGATCGAGACCAACCTGATCTATCCTCGCGTGGTGTCCACCGCCATCAATCTGCCGTCGATGTGGGTGCTGCTGGCCGTCACGGTGGGTGGCGGCATCTTCGGCATCGTGGGCATGCTCACGGCGGTGCCGGTCGTCTCCATCACCTACACACTGCTGGGCGCCGCGGCGAACCGCCGCCTGTCCGAGCGCAATCTGTCCACCTATGACCCTGCCCCGCCCGAGGAAAAGAAGACGTAAGGCCAGCTTTACAAAACCGGCTAAAAACGATATAATGCGCTTAGCTGAAAACTAAGCGCTTTTCTTTTGCGCAAATCACGGGAGGAACGAACATGAGCCGTTTGGGCGATTTAATTATGCTGGAGCGCAGCCGCCAGAAGCTGACCCGCAAGCAGGTAGCCAGGAAGTGCGGCGTCTCCGAGAGCTACATCAAGGACGTCGAGGAAGGCCGCCGCATCATTCAGGACGATCAGGCGCGCCGGATTCTGAGGACGCTGGGCACCAGCCAGCGCAACGAGGCGGAGTTCTCACTGGACGAGATCGCCGCGACGGTCGATCTGGGTACGCTTGCGCCCGCGCCGAAGCCTGTGCAGGCAAAGCCGGAGGAGCCTCAGCCCGCCGTCAAGCCGCAGACCAAGGAGGAACAAAGCGGCATCTGGCTGGATGCGCTCAGCAGCGTGCTCAAGCCCGTCCCGGTCATGAACGCCGGCTGGATTCAGGTTTCCAGGCGCATGGTGCCGATTCAGGATGGCAAGATCGAGGGCGCGAAGCCGGACAAGGTCGTCTATTTCCTCGCTCCGGACGATACCATGCGCGCCATGCGCATTGAAAAGGGCGATCTGGTGCTGGTCGTTCCACAGACGCTGCCCGTCGACGGCGCGATCATGCTGGTGGAATACGGCGCGCACCGCTGCCTGCGCCGCGTCAAGCTCCTGGGCAACAGCAGCATTTTGCTGCAGAGCGGCGACCGCGATCTGGGCGCGGAAACCGTGAACGTCAGCGAGATCAAGTTTGTCGGCAGGGCGGTTCGCGTGGAGATCGCGCTGTAAGCCATGCGAACGGCGACGCTCCCCTTTGCCTTTCCGCTGGAGGCTGCGGAGATTCTCCGCCGCCGCTCCTTCATCCTGACAAGGCTCTGCGCACAGGACGATGGCTTCTGTACGATTCCGGTTCAGGGAATCGGCGAAGACACGCTTGCGGAAATGCTTCGTCTCTATGACGAATGCTTTCTCAGCGGCTATCTGAAGCGCGCGATGGGCTGCCTGCGCGTGACGCTTTCCGCCCGCCTGATCAGCTCCGCCGGCAAGTTTCTCTGCACCAGAGGTATGCTCAAGCAGATTAAAAGCGCGGAAATCCGCATGTCCGGTGATTTTCTGACGCGGCTTGACGAGGGCCCCTTTCAGCTCAACGGCCTGTCTGTCGCCACACCTCAGGAGGCGTTTCTGGTCGTCTTTGAGCATGAGCTCTGCCACGCGCTGGAAACGGCGCTCTATGGTCAAACCGGGCATTCCGCGCGGTTTCTGAGCCTGGCCAAGGGGCTGTTCGGCCACACGGCAATGCGCCACAGCCTGCCCACGCGCAGGCAGGAAGCGGCCCGGGACGGCCTTGTCGTCGGAAGCCGCGTTTGCTTTCCGTATCGGGAAAGCATGCTCGGCGGCGTGGTGACCTATATCGGCAAGCAGGCGACGGTCATGGTGCCTGATGCGCGCGGCGAATACCGTGACCGTCGCGGACAGCGCTATACCAAATACCGCGTGCCGCTCGATCACCTGAAAAAAAATCCATAATCTCTTCTGCCCTTCCGTTACGCGAAGGGCGTTTTTGCATCTACCTATACAGAAGCACATTCCGGAGGTGACAAAAAGGTGGATCGGGAGGAATTTGAATCCCGCGTATTGCGCAGCCAAAGAAAGCTGCACGCCGTCGCCCGGCGCATGCTGCCGCCTGGCGAATGCGAGGATGCGGTGCAAAGCGCCATTCTTCTGGCCTGGGAGCATCTTCCGCAGCTCAAGCGGGAAGATGCCTTTGAAGCCTGGCTGACGCAGATCCTCGTCAATCAATGCAGGCAGACGCTCAGGCAGCGCAAAAAGGACGATCAGGCCTTTCAGTATCTTCGGCAATCACACGACGAGGCTGAGCCGCAGGAAATTGGTTTGGGAGAAGCGCTCGGGGAAATGCAGCCTGAAGCTCGCGATCTGCTGCTCATGCGCCACGAGGAAGGATACTCCGTCGGCGAGATCGCGCAGAAGCTGCAAACCTCCGAGGACGCCGTGAAGATGCGGCTGTACCGTGCAAGACGGCGGCTGCGCGTCCTCCTCATCTCGCTTCTTCTGCTCCTGCTGCTGGCTGCAGCGGCTATCGGTACGGGTCTTTGGGACGTGAACTGGTTTCTGAGCAACCGCCATGCATCAATGTCCGACTCGGTTTATACAGACTATGGGTCTGTAAATGAAATCTCGTACAGCGGCCGGTATTTGACGGCGGAACTCAACGATGTGAAATGGGATTTGGAGCGTCTTGAGCTTCTGATGACCTATTCTCTCGCAGGAACAGACGAACAGGCGCTGACCGTGCACAGCGGCTGCATCGGCGTGGACGGTGAGCATCAGGATCATATCTGGGTGGACGGAGAGATTCTCCCTATCGAAGACTGGGCGCAGGGAAAGCCGGTGTATGTGTTCACGCCGGATGGTTGGCGCATCGGCAGCATGTATCTGAGCGGAAGCGAGGACTTCCTGTCTGACGGCCTCGGCGAGAGCTTTTTTACCAGGCTGCATCTCGACATCCTGTCGCCTGAGTTATACGCGTCCCTGCTGGATGAGGATGGCATGCTCACGCTTCAGTGCGGCGTCACTGTCCGGAATTTCACCAGCGGAGCAACGCTGGAAACAGGCCTGATGACGCTGCGTATCGCCGCGCCTGATGCCGAGGAATGGAGGAACCTGTATGAAGCATATCATCGTTAATCTGTTTATTTCTCTGCTCCTGCTCTGCCCTGCCGCGCTTGCGCAAAGCGCTCCGCTCGACGGGTTAAGTGTCGAGGACGGCTGGGTGCGCGGCACGGTAACGGGAGTTTTCGGCGCGGACAGAATCGAAAAGCCCATCAAGGTCGATTGTCCTTTGCCTGAAGAGCCCTATCCCGCGGAGATTCTGACGATCAAGAAGGGCTATATCAGCAAGAAACAGATGCAATCCGCGCTCAGGGCTGCCGGACAGAGCACACAAGGCCAATTCTTCAATCCACGCGGGACTGCCATGTTTACTGGCGATTGGCGCGCCGAAGCCGCGGCGGATATCTCCAAAGAGTAAGCCGCAACGCAGGCTGTCCGGATCGGTCTTGCCTATTTTGAAGCGCTGGGCGTGGAGATCGATCCCGTGCCGCGCTCAGTCAGCCGGCCGTACGATTTCGACGCGTATATGACGGGACAGACTGCTATCTATGAGCATGCGTTTTCCGATACATCGACGTTCATCGACAACGCACGTACCAATTGGAAGCGCAGAATGAAATACGAGGAAAGGCAGCCGGCGTATACCGCCGTTCATTTCAACCTGATGGTCGGCGGCATGCGGCTCTGGAGCGATCCCACCTACCCCGCGCACTACGCGGACGAGCCGGATGCATGGGAGGGCTTTTCCACCGGTGCGCATGTGATCGTCTCCGACAGCGGCGTGCTCGTGGAGGCCGCCTGCGATCTGTTTGAAATGAAGACCCGCCGTCCCATTGAGGGCGACGCTGTATATATCGATTATCTCGAAACGTTTCGCCAGCACGGGAGCAATGGCGTCTTTCCGGCGCAGGACTGGCAGGATGCGCTACACATTGCTCTGAGCGATCCGGACATTGCCGGCTTTTCCTGGGGCGCGGAAGAACAGCCCTATCAGAACCATTACATGACGAAACCGATCATCTCCTATGGCTTTTCGACCGTCATCACAGCGATCAAGCCATACCTGTCCGCAATCTCCCGCAGTGATTGGGCGCCCTTCTGGCGGATAGAGACGACAGCCGAGTTTTCCGACGGGTGGCGCCGCCCTTGATTTGTTCAATTTGTACATTTATTATCCGATAATTCTCCGATTTTGATCTTTACTGACTTTTGTGATCATGGTATACTGACAGCGTCAAAAGACCAAGTAAAACGTAAGCGTTCATCGGACGGCTTGCCGTCCTGAACATAAAGGAGGATGATTTGGATGGATGCGAACCGTTTCACCCAAAAATCCATGGAGGCACTGCAAGGTGCACAGCAGCTCGCCCAGAGCTACGGCAACGCGCAGGTGGAGCAGGTTCACCTGCTCTGCGCCCTGGTCAGCCAGGAAAACGGCCTCATCGGCCAGCTGATGGGCAAGCTGGGGCTCAACCTTCGTCAGGTGCAAAGCAGCTGTGAGGCTGCCGTTGCCCGCCTGCCGAAGATCTCCGGCAGCAATCAGCAGCCCTATGTCTCCAGCAGCCTCGCTGCCGTGCTGACGCAGGCCGAGGCTGAAATGAAGCAGATGCGGGACGAATACGTCTCCGTCGAGCATCTCTTCCTCGCGCTGATGGAGAAGGCCGATTCGACGGTAAAGCCGATCTTCTCTTCCCTGAATCTCAGCAAGGCGGATTTCCTCAAGGCGCTTCAGGAGGTTCGCGGCAGTGCCCGCGTGACCAGCGAGGATCCGGAATCCACCTATGACGCGCTCAAGAAATACGGCCAGGATCTGGTCGAGCTGGCCCGTCAGAACAAGCTCGATCCGGTCATCGGCCGCGACAGCGAGATCCGCAACACGATCCGTATTCTCTCCCGCAAATCCAAGAACACCCCGGTGCTCATCGGTGAGCCGGGCGTCGGCAAGACGGCCATCGCC
>JAGBDL010000156.1 GCA_017937505.1 Clostridia bacterium
CGCAGCAGCGACGTCGCCGTCAGGATGGCGCACAGGTATGGCGCCATCTCCAGCAGCGTCAAAAGCCCCTCCTTTGCCCCGCACACGAACGCGCGGTACACGTCGATGCGCGCGTGCAGCCCAAAGAGCAGCGAAAAGACGACAAGCGCCGGCAATAAACAAGACGAATCAATCATGCGCTTTGTTCCTCACCGCAAGGATTTTGCACAGTGCAATTCCTGTCAGCGTCTGAGCGCTGGTGGCCAGCAGCGTCGGCAGCACGATGTCCGCGGGGTTCTTCGCGCCCGCCTGCGCCCGGATGGCGATCATCGTCGTAGGCAGCAGCTGCACGCTGCACATGTTCAGCGTCAGAAACAGCAGCATCGCGTCGCTCGCGCGTCCGTCCCGCCTGCCCGCCGCCGCCATCTTTCGCATGGCGCTCAGACCCGCAGGCGTGGCCGCGCCGCCCATGCCCAGCATGTCCGCCGCAAGGTTCACGCTGATGTCCGAAAGCGCCTGCTCCTCGCCCGGCGCAAAGCGGAACAGCCGGAAAAGCGGCCTGCGCAGCGCATTAGCCAGCGCTCCCGTCACCCCGCTCTCGCGCAGCACGCCCAGCAGCCCGCCAAAGAACGCATACGCGCCCGCCATGCTCATGCAGAAGGCCACCGCCTCCGCGCCGCCGCCCAGCAGCGCGTTCTGCGCTGCGGACAGGTCGCCCTGCGCCGCCGCCGCCACCACGCCGGTAAGCAGCATGATGCAGAATACCGCGTTCATCGCATCACCCCGGCAAGCCTATGCCCTTGCGGGCAAAAAAAGAAGGAGGCCCGAAAGCCTCCCTGAAGCTGCGTTGGCGGGATCGCAGCGGTCCCCTCGTGCCTCCCCGTCCGGCGCGGCCCAAAGCATTCCGCTTTACAGCCAGATGCGCACATCCTCTTGCATTTCCACGAGGCTCGAGGCATAGGCGCGGGAAAGATACTTCGTCGAGAAGATGTACGTCTTCTTCTTTCCGCTGACATAGGTCTCGATGTCGGCATATTCCGGCAGCTTGGCCATGAGCTCCAGCGCGCGCCGGGTCTGGATCTCCGTGTAGTGATACGGGAACTTGCTGAACGTCTCGATCGCCGTGGCGCGCGGATAGATCTTCGATTCATAGCGCACGGTTTCGGCGATGGTGTGCGGCAGGTCGTCCTCCTGGGCCAGCGCGACGTTTTTGACGTAGTTGTGCGCCAGCGTGGGATAGGTGTAGTAATACAGATCCTTCGCGCCCTGATAGACGCAGATGTCCTTGTATTCCTCCTGCTCCATCAGTTCGCGCATCATCGCAGCGGCGTCGTCCTTCTCCATCTCCTGCCAGGCGCACAGGTCGCTGAGCGTCAGATACTGCTCCTCCTTGCCCTGCTCGCGCACGGCCTCGGCGCAGCGCGCCCAGCGCTGACGCTTTTCCTGCTCGAGCTGCTCCTCCGGCGACAGCTCCTCAGCGGGTCTGTCCAAAGCCTCTTCGCCAGCCGGCATGGCTTCCTGCCCGGATTCGGGCGTCACATGCTCTTTCTCGTTCGTCACAGGATCACCTCCGTATATTTAACGAATCAGGGGGAGGCGCGCTTCCCGAAAAACGCTCCTCCCCCCAAATATTTTCCTGATTCTTCCGATTACGCGGGCAGCAGGCCGGCCGCCTCGAGCTTGTCGGCGAGGTCAGCCAGGTTGAACTTCTCCAGCGTGGCGCGGGTCGGGATGCCGGTGGCCTTGTCCCAGCCCCACTCCTCGTAGTACAGATCCAGCGCCGTCTCCCAATCCGCGCGGTCGAGCTTCGTGGTGCCCTCGGTGAACGCAGCCTTGTCCGGATCGCGGTCGAAGACCCAGTCGCTGACGCCGTCGTGATCGGCGCGCAGGTTCTTGGAGTTCAGCTCCAGGGCGGTCATGGCGCGCTGCAGCTGCATGATGCGCTCGCCGACGAAGTCGACGCTCTCCTCGGTCCACTCCTCGCCGGTGACGGCGGTGAGCAGCTTGGCCTCCAGGGCGGTGTCGCCCTTGTAGCCGCGCTCCTTCATCGGGGAGAAGGTCATCGGCCAGACCCAGTTGCACAGCGCGAGGCTGTCATGCACGTTGTTGCGCACGATGGACCACTTGGCAAATTTGGCCTTCGCCGGGTTCATCGGCGTATAGCACGCGGTCTTGTCCGCGCAGCCCTCGCCGAACTTCTCCTCCAGGACGCCCTTGACGATGTCATAGGGCAGGCCGTTGCCCAGGCAGTTCTGGTGCGTATGGCACATGGAGTCGCGGTTGAAGACGATATTGACCAGGCCGCCGACCTGACCGAAGGACTCGCTGGAGTGATGACGGATGTAGCCCTTCTTGAAGTTGAAGTAGGTACCGGTCGCCTCGTTCCAGAAGGAATCCGGGAAGCCCCACTCCTTGGCCGTCCACAGGGAGCCCAGGCCCAGCACGCGGCCGAACTCGCCCTTCTTGGTGGCGATGCGGCTGACCATCTCATTGGCCCACTGCGGATCGCCCGCCTCCTGCAGAGCCCACGGGATCTCGGCGTACTCCTCGGCGGAGAGCTTCTGCTTAAAGATGTCGTTCTTCATGCAGTAGGCGAAGGTGTAGTCCAGGTCGCCGTAGCCGCACCAGACGCCGTAGTCGTCCATCAGCCACTGGATGTGGGAGCCAAGGGTCAGCGCGCCGTCGCCCGGATCCACGAAATCGTTGATGTGGCCGTTGTAGTAGTCGCCCGTGTGCATGAGGGTCATGCAGGTCGCGGTGTTGTACTGGGTGCCGTACTCCTTGAGGGCATCGAAGTGCAGATCCGGGAAGCAGCGGATCGGGCAGGAATAGCAGCCGCCGGTCTTCACGGTGTGCTTGAAGGCGATGTCATCGTTGCCCATGAAGAAGTTGATGGTGTGGTTGCGCATGCCGATGGCGTTGATGTCGCCCGGCTTCTGCTCGCCGGTGTCCAGCGGGCCGCCGATGGCCTCGCCCCACATCTTGCCGGGGCCGCCCTGCCAGCGCGTCGCGCCGACGAACTCGTTCCAGCTCTGCTGGTTGGAGGGCTGCACATGGTTGTTGTTGACGCCGATGAGCTCGCGCAGCTGATACTGCTGCAGCTCCAGGGTCTTCATCGGATCCGCAACGGCAACGGACTTGGTGCCGTGGATGACGATGGCCTTGAGCTTCTTGCTGCCGAAGACAGCGCCGGAGCCGGCGCCGGCCGCGTGGCACATGGAGTTGACGATGATGGAATCGTTGACCAGATTCTCGCCCGCCGGGCCGATGGCGCACACGCAGTACTCGGGGCCGGCCTCCTGGTTGAGGATCTCGGTGGTCTTGCGGGTGCCCAGGCCCCAGACGCCGGAGGCATCCTCGAAGGAAACCTCGTCGTTGTGGATCTTGACCCAGGTCGGCGCGTCGGCCTTGCCCTCGACGATGATGGCGTCATAGCCGGAGAACTTGATCTGCGGCGCCATGTTGCCGCCCATGTGGGCATCCACGATGGTGGGCACCTCGGTGAAGGCGGACATCAGCGCCACGCTGGTACGGCCGGAGCAGGCTGCGCCGGTGCCGCACAGGGTGCCGGCCGCGATGACGATCTTGGACGCATCGTCCTGCGGATGGGTGCCGGTGGGAACCTCATCGTAGATGATGCGGTCGGCCAGGCCCTGGCCGCCCAGGTATTCCTTGCAGTACTTGTTATCTTCAATGGTCGCCGTCTTCGTCGTCATGTTCAGACGAAGGATCTTGCCGGTCCATGCATACATATGGTTTTACCTCCTTCATTCAGTCGGGATTACGCCATCGCCGCGGCGACGTCTTCCCACTTGACGATCTTCAGCGCGCCGCACGGGCAGTTCGCCGCGCAGAAGCCGCAGGCCACGCACTTGGTGGACTTGTTCGTCTCCGGGTCGATGGTCGGCATGCCGTACGGGCACGCGCGGGCGCACGCGCCGCAGCCGACGCACTTGTCCTTGTCGATGACGCGGACGCCGTCGGACTCGCGCACGGAGATCGCGCCCATCGGGCAGGCCTTCAGGCAGGCCGGATCCTCGCACTGATGGCAGGTGTCAGGCGTGTAGTCGAAAGAGCCGAAGATGCCGCCCTCCTTGCCGTCATTGCCATGGTAGTAGTTGCGCAGCACCTTCACGCGGCTGATATAGGGCATGGCCTTGCCGTCGTTGAGCAGCGTGCAGTTGACCTCGCAGCGCTGGCAGCCGGTGCAGCGGGCGCCGTTGGCCACCAGGACGCCGTCAGCCGTCGCCATGACGCTGACCGCACCGGACTCTGCCTCCGCCTTGGTGAGGCCAAAGAGGTTGAGCAGACTGGTGGATGCCGCCAGGCCCGCAACGCCCTTGCCAGTTACCTTCAGAAACTGACGGCGGGTCACTTCTTTGTCGAAGATTTTCTTCGCAGACATGATACTTTCCTCCCTGTTTCAATTTGCCGTTTTTCCGCCTTCGGCGGAATGCTCAGACAAAAAACAGAGTCCTCCCCCACCGGCCGGCGCACATGCACAAGGGTACAGTGCGAACCCGTGGAAAGAAGAACTCCTTCGCAGACGGCAGGTACGGCGGTTGCCCGTCGTGCCCAATGGCCCATGCGGCCCGGAGGGTCCCATGAGCGCGGAGCCTCTGTCTTTCGTTTTGTCCATATTTTAACACATCGGAAAAAGTGCGTCAAGCGCCGGACAAAACATAGGCCCCATTATTTGACATGGTCAGTTTCCGGACAGAGAAAGCGCCGCGCTGCCGTCCTTTCGGACCGGCACCGCGGCGCCCGCCTTTACATTCTGATGATCTCGTACTCGCGCACGCCCAGGCCGATCTTCTCGGCGTGCTCCAGGCAGCTGCGCCACTCGGAGTTGGGCGTGGAGTTGGTGAACGGGTCACCCCAGTCCGCGAAGCCCGGCTTGCGCAGGTTATCCCAGAGCTGGCTGCCCGGCAGCGCCTGCTGCTCAAGGCACGCGTCCACGCACGCCTGATCGAGCGCCAGCGGATCGAAGGACGCGAACATGCCGATGTCCGGCAGGATCGGCGCGTCGTTTTCGCAGTGGCAGTCGCAGTTCGGGGAGATATCCTGCACGAGGGAGATGTGGAAGCTCGGACGGCCGTCGACAACCGCCTTCGCGTACTCGGCCATGCGGCAGTTGAGCACGGCGTTCGCGTTGTCGCTGACGAAGTGGATCGCGTCAAAGTTGCACGCGCCCAGGCAGCGGCCGCAGCCGAGGCACTTGTCGGGATTGATGTGCATCTTGCGGGCCTTCTCGTCGAAGACCAGTCCCTCGTTGGCGCACAGCTTCTGGCAGAGCCTGCAGCCGCGGCAGTTCTCCTCCTCGACGACCGGCTTGCCGTCGTTGTGCTGCTCCGCCTTGCCCGCGCGGGAGCCGCAGCCCATGCCGATGTTCTTGATCGCGCCGCCGAAGCCGGTCGATTCGTGCCCCTTGAAGTGCGTGAGGCTGATGAACACGTCCGCGTCCATCACCGCGCGGCCGATCTTCGCCGCCTTGACGTATTCGCCGCCGACGACCGGCACCTCCACGTCGTCCGTGCCCTTGAGGCCGTCGCCGATGAGAATCGGGCAGCCGACGGTCAGCGGCGTGAAGCCGTTCTCCCAGGCGCACTGCAGGTGCTCCAGCGCGTTCTTGCGGCTGCCCGGGTAGAGCGTGTTGCAGTCCGTCAGGTACGGCTTGCCGCCCAGTTCGCGGACCACATCCGCCACCGCGCGGGCGTAGTTCGGGCGCAGGAAGCTGAGGTTGCCCAGCTCGCCGAAGTGCATCTTGATCGCCACGAACTTGCCGTCCATGTCGATGCTGCCGATGCCCGCCTTGCGGATCAGCTTCTTGAGCTTATTGGTCAGTCCGTCGCCGTTGGCCACGGTGCGGAAATCCGTGAAATATACCTTTGCCTTTTCCATGTTTTCTATCCTCCCGGTTGTGTTGATTCCATTATAGCGTTCTCCCGCGCGTCAGGCAACAAAAACCATCGACAGCACGAGCATCGCCACGAGGCTGACGGCGATGGAGATGGAGTTGGTGAAGCTCGCCAGCGCCGTGTCGCTGCCGCAGCGGTCGGTGTAGATCGGCGCGAGGCTCGAGAGCGGCGCGAAGCACAGCACCACCAGCGTCTGGCGCACGACCAGGTCAAACGGCGTGAGGAAGAAGCACGCCAGCGCGAACACGGCGGCGAGCGCGTAGCGCGCGGCCAGCTCGCGGGCCGTCTCTGCCAGCAGCGTCCGCTCCAGCGACGGCTCAAACATCATGCCGATCATCAGCATCGCCAGGAATGCGTTGGCATTGGCCGCGGGCTGCACGAGGGTGAACACCGCCTCCGGCAGCTGCACGTTCAGCGCCATCAGGATGAACATGACCATGTAGGTGTCAAACGGCGCGGATTTGAGGAACTTCATCAGGATGTCCTTCGCGCTCTCCCGCTTCCCGCCGCCGGTTTTCAGCAGCGTGGAGGTCATCGCGTAGGAGCCGCCGGTCATCATCACCGCGTTGCCCGTGTCGAACATGCAGGCCGCGATCACGCCTGTGCTGCCGAAGAAGACCTCGATCAGCGGCAGGGAGAAGCAGCCGATGTTGTAGCCGCCGATGTTGAGCATCCTGTATGCCCGCAGGCGGGTGTTCACGCCCCGCGTCGTCAGGTACATCAGCACCATGGGCAGCAGCGCGCACAAAAAGCCGATGCCCACGATCCAGAACATCTGCGCGTCGCGCGAAAAGCCGCTCAGCGCGCGCACGATCGTGCAGGGCAGCGTCACATTGATCATGATTTTGGAAATCAGCCGGTGATCCTCCCTGCCGAAGAATCCCGCGCGCCTGAGCAGGCAGCCCAGCGCGATCACCAGCACATAGCTCAACGGTTTCACCAGGTAATTCATGCTTCTTTTCTCCTTTGAAGACCGGTCGAACCGCCCCTGTCGGGTAAAAAGAATCCCGGGATTTCTCCCGGGAAGTTCCTTTGCTTAGCCTTCGACAGCTTCCTTGAGCGCCTTGCCCGGCTTGAACATCGGAGAACGGCGGGCGCCGATCTGGATCTCCTCACCGGTCTTGGGGTTGCGCGCCTTGCGCGCCGGACGCTCCTTGACCTCAAACGCGCCAAAGCCCACGATCTGGACCTTTTCGCCATTCTTGAGGCTCTCGGCAATGATGTCGCTCATCGCGCAAACGGCAGCCTCGGCATCCTTGCGGGTCAGGCCCGCCTTGGCGGCGATCGCCGCGCTCAGTTCGTTCTTATTCATGGTACGATATTTCCTCCTTAAACACGGTCACTCCGCGCTGCCTTCTGCCAAGACAGCTGGAAGACGACTATCCCATATTCTACATGGTTTCCTGCTTACATGCAAGAGGGAACAGGGCATTTCATAAAATTTTCCCAGAAAATCAGGCTTTTTTCTCCTCCCGGCGCAAGCGCTCGACATTGGCCGTGATCGCGCTGCGCAGGGCGGTTTCCGCATCCAGGTCCATCGCGTGCGCAGCCGCGCACAGGCTCATCAGCGCCGCGCCCAGCTCTGCTTCCCCCGCACCCTCTTTGGCCAGCGCATCCGCCGCGCGGCGCGCCTCGTCCAGCGCCGCCTTCAAATCGCGCGTCTCGCCCTTCGCCTGCTGCTCGCGGCGCACGGCCTTCTGCGCCCGCATCAGCGCCGGCAGCGAGGGCGCGATGTCCAGCACGCGCTCCAGCGCCGTCTGCTCGCCGCGTTCCTTCTTTTTCGCGTTCTCCCAGACGGAGGTGACCGCCTGCGCGCTGTCCGCCTTCGCCCTGCCGAAGACATGCTCGTGTCGGGTGATCATCTTGTGCGCCGCCATGCTCGTCACGTCGCGGTCGGTGAACGCGCGGTGCTCCGCGCCGATGCAGCTGTTGAGCACCACCTGCAGCAGCACGTCGCCCAGCTCGTCCGCGATCTTCATGTCGTCGTCGCCGTCCATGGCCTCGGCCGCCTCGCAGGCCTCCTCGATCATGTACTGACGCAGCGTGTGGTGCGTCTGCGCCTGATCCCACGGGCAGCCGCCCGGGCCGCGCAGGCGCGCGATGACCTCCACAAAGTCCTCATACGTCGCGCGGCTGCGCTCGTACACGCTCACGCGCGGCACCAGCACCGCCGTGCGGTGGTCGTAATGCGCCTGCCGGTCGAGCTCGCACAGCGGGATCGGCCTGGCCGCAGCGCCCGGCTGCGCGGCGTTTTCAAGAAAGTACACCGTCATCTCGTCCTCAAACAGGTCGGAGAGCCAGAGCTTCACGTCCGAAGCGAGATACCGGTTGTCGATCTCGGTGACGACCTGCGGGCTGTCCGCCTGCACGCGCAGCTCCGCGACCGACAGCGCCGTAATCGTGCGCAGGTTTTCCGTGTTCACGCCAAAGGGAATCACCGCGCATGCCGCGCAATCCGCCAGCGACACGCCGCCCACCACGCGCAGCGTCACGTCCGCAGGAAGCGCCGCGGCCAGGGCGCGCACCGTCGCGTCGCTGCCCGGCTCGCTGACCGCGTAGCACAGGCCCTCGCACGTCTTCGCCTTCTCCACCAGCGCCGCAGCCGCCGTCCGGCACAGCTCGTCAAAATCCTCGCTGCGCTCGTACAGCGCATCGAGCGTCTGATACTCGATGCCCTGCCGCGCAAGCACCCCGGCCACGCCGTGGCGCGCCGTGCGCAGCACCAGCGCGTCCGCCTGGCGCATGGCCTCCAGCGCGCCCAGGGTGAGCATCTCGCCGCTGTCCGGCCCCAGCGCCGCTATGGTTATGATGTGTGTGTTATCCATGTTCTATTCTCCTTAAAACGTAGCGTCCCATATCCGCCACAAGGGAGCTTATGCTAATTAAGAAGCTTTGAAGATTGCCATCTTCAGGGGAAGCGCGCTGCGCTGGGCCCAGAGGGATGAGGGGGGATTTCGATTTCCCCCCTACATCCCTCTGGACTCCCATACCCCCTTGAAACGACCAGGACTGCGGTCCTGGACC
>JAGBDL010000015.1 GCA_017937505.1 Clostridia bacterium
CCGTTGCGCATGCCGACCACCAGCGGCGTCCCGCTCTCCTCGCGCTCGTCCTCGAGCGCCCAGATCTCCTCCAGCTCCAGCATCGGCTCCACCGGCGTCTGCGCGCGATAGGCCGGGCTCCGGGCCAGCAGGCCGAGCATCAGCTCCACGCCGTCGGCCGTCTGATCGCGCGCCGTGTCCTGCCCGCTTGACAGAAGGCGCGTCACCGGCAAAAGCAGCGCCGCCAGCAGAAGCACCAGCAGCGCCGTGCCCATCAGTTTTCGTCTCATGTTGCTCACCGTCACCCGCTCTCCCGGCCGCCGTTCCGTCCTTCCCGGGGAAGGACGCGTCCGGCCGCCCGTTCGGTCTGTTGCCTTTCATGTGCAATCTATCACAGATTCGTATATTCGCGACAATTCCTCGTTTTCCTCTTTTCCTGCGGCGCATGCGTCCGGCATGATCAAAAGAAAGCGCACAGGCCCTGCCTGTCGGAGGGCTCCATGCGCCAGATTCGGTTATTGGGGATTTACAGCTCGCGCAGCGCGTCCACCAGCGCGGTCTTGCTGTTGGTCTTCTCATCCTTCATCTTGATGATGCGCGCCGGCACGCCCGCGACCACCGCGTTCTCCGGCACGTCCTGCGTCACCACCGCGCCGGCCGCGACCACCGCGCCATTGCCCACGCTCACGCCCTCGATGATCACGGCGTTCGCGCCGATGAGCACGTTGTCCCCGACGGTCACCGGCTTCGCGCTCGGCGGCTCCACCACGCCCGCGAGCACCGCGCCCGCGCCGACGTGGCTGTTCTTGCCCACGATCGCCCGGCCGCCCAGCACGGCGCCCATGTCGATCATGGTGCCCTCGCCGATCACCGCGCCGATGTTGATGATCGCGCCCATCATGACGACCGCGCCGTCGCCGATCTCCACGCGGTCGCGGATGATCGCGCCCGGCTCGATGCGCGCGCCAATGTGCTTCAAATCCAGGAGCGGCAGCGCGCTGTTGCGGCGGTCGTTCTCGATCACGACGTCCTCGATCGCGTCCTGATTGGCCGTCAGCACCGGCTCGATGTCCGCATAGTCGCCGATGACGACCATGTCCGTGCCGGTGAACACGTGGCAGTTTTCAAACGCCAGCGGCGTCTTGCTCCTGATGTACGCCTTCACCGGCGTCTTCTTCTTCGCGCTCCTGATCGCTTCAATGATTTCAACCGCGTCCATCGCTCATTTCCCTCCGAAAAGCACGTCTTCCATGTCGTAAAGCCCCGGCTTTGCCTGCACGGCGAACTTCGCCGCCCGCAGCGCGCCCCGGGCGAAAATCTCCCGGCTGTCCGCCCTGTGGCGCAGCTCGATTTCCTCCATCTGGCCAAAGAAGTACACGCTGTGCTCGCCGGCCACCGTGCCGCCGCGCAGCGCATGCATGCCGATCTCGTGGCCGCGCCTGCCCGGCCTGCCCTCGCGGCCGTTGACCACGTCGTATTCGCCCTGCGGATCGACGGCGGAGAGCAGCATCTTTGCGGTGCCGCTGGGCGCGTCCTCCTTTTTGTTGTGGTGCGTCTCCGTGATCTCGATGTCAAATTCGCCGCCCAGCGCCTCGGCTGCCATGCGCGCCAGGCGCACGAGCACCGTCACACCCGTGGAATAATTGTTCGCCCACACGATCGGAATCACGCTGGCCGCCGCGCGGATGGCGTCGCCCTGCTCGGCTGTCAGGCCCGTCGTGCCGATGACCAGCGGCAGACGCCGGCTCACGGCGTTTTCCAGCATGCCCTGCAGATTGCCCGGGTAGGAGAAGTCGATCGCCGCGTCGATGTCCGCAATCTCCGCAAGGCTCGCGCAGGCGTCCGGGCCCACAAAGCCCGCGACCTCAAACGCGTCATCCTGCGCGCAGACCGCGTCGATCATCCGGCCCATGCGGCCGTTGCCAATCACCGCAATTCTCACCGGAGCACCTCCAGCGCGCGGCGCACCCGCTCGCGTCCCGCCTCGGAGATCTCGCACAGCGGCAGGCGGTAGCCGCCCACGCCCATGCCCAGCTGGTTCATCGCTTCCTTGACCGGGATCGGGTTCACCTCGCAGAACAGCGCGTTGATCAGCTCCAGATATCTAAGCTGAATCTCCCGCGCCTTCGCCACGTCGCCCGCCGCAAACGCCGCCACCAGGTCATGGCTCTGCTTCGGGCAGATGTTCGCCCACACGGAGATCACGCCCGACGCGCCCAGGCTCATCATCGGCACGATCATGTCGTCGTTGCCGGAGAGCATGCAGAAGTCGTCGCCGATCAGCCGGGCAATCTGCGCCGCGTAGCTGATGTTGCCGCTCGCCTCCTTGATGCCCGCCACGTTCGGATGCTTCGCCAGGCGCGCGCAGCACGCCGGGGAGATCGCACAGCCCGTGCGGCCCGGCACGTTGTACAGGATGATCGGCGTATCGACGGCGTCGGCCACCGTTGCAAAGTGGCGGTACATGCCCTCGTCGTTCGTCTTGTTGTAGTAGGGCGTGATCAGCAGCAGGCCGTCCGCGCCCATGTCGTGGTACTTGCGGCTCTTTTCCAGCTGCGTCTGCGTGCTGTTGGAGCCTGCGCCGCAGATCACCGGGATTTTTCCGTTCACCGTCTCAATCACGCAGCGGGCGACGTCGTCGTCCTCCTCGTGGCTCATGGTGCTCGACTCGCCGGTCGTGCCCAGCACGACAATGCCGTCCGTGCCCTGCTCAAGGTGCCACCTCGTCAGCTCCCTGAGCGTATCGAAATTCACGCTGCCGTCCGCATGGAACGGCGTGACCAGCGCCACATAGCTTCCAGAAAACTTCATCACTCTGTCCTCCTGCAATTATCCTTCCGGATCGGGCATTATTTTAGCACAACAAAGCGAGGCTGTAAACCTCGCTTTGTCATTTCTTACTTTTTCCGGATATCAAATTGTATTATTTACAATCCTTGCTGCCGATGTCGCTGCGCATATGTGCGCCGTCAAAATGGATCTTCCGCGCCGCGGCGTACGCGCTGTCCACGGCGTCTTTGAGCGACCCGCCCAGCGCGGTCACGCCCAGCACGCGGCCGCCGGCGGTCACATAGCCCGCTTCGGTCAGCTTCGTGCCCGCGTGATAGACGGTCGCGCCGGTCTGCTCCGCGTCCTCAAGACCGGTGATCAGCTTGCCGCTCTCGTACTTGCCCGGATAGCCGCCGCTGGCGAGCACGATGCACGCCGCCGCCTGATCCTTCCACTGGATGTCGATGTCCGACAGCGTCTGATTGCGCACGGCCATCATGATCTCCATCAGGTCGCTGCCCAGCAGCGGCAGCACGGCCTGCGTCTCCGGGTCGCCGAAGCGCGCGTTGTACTCGACTACCCGCGGGCCCTTGTCGGTGAGCATCAGGCCGACGTACAGCACGCCCTTGAAGGTGAAGCCCTCGGCGTTCATGGCCGCAAGCGTCGGCAGGAGGATCTCGTTCATCGTGCGCTCGGCGACTTCCTTCGTATACAGCGGACTCGGGGCGAACGCACCCATGCCGCCGGTGTTCGGGCCCTGATCGTTGTCAAACACGCGCTTGTGATCCTGGCTGGCGCGCATGGGCACGATGGTCTTGCCGTCGCAGAAGCACAGCACGGTCACCTCGCGGCCGAACATGCACTCCTCGATGAGCACGCGCGCGCCGCTCTTGCCGAACCGGCCGCCCTGCATCATCTCCACGACGGCTTCCTTCGCCTCGGCAATCGTCTGCGCGACGATGACGCCCTTGCCCAGCGCCAGGCCGTCCGCCTTGACGACGATCGGGGCCTCCTGGGTATCCAGATACGCCAGCGCCGCGTCCATGTCGTCAAACGTCTCGCTCGCCGCGGTCGGAATGCCGTACTTCTTCATCAGGTTTTTGGAGAAGATCTTGCTCGACTCCATCTGCGCCGCGTACGCGCTCGGGCCAAAGGCCGGGATGCCCGCCGCCTCCAGCGCGTCCACGCAGCCCAGCGCCAGCGGATCGTCCGGCGTCACGCAGACGAAATCGACCTGTTCGTCCTTCGCCAGCTTCACGATGGCCGGGACATCCGTCGCCTTCACGCCCGGCACGCACGTCGCCACCTGCGCGATGCCGGCGTTGCCCGGCGCGCACAGCAGACTGTCGACCAGCCTGCTCTCCTTCAGCTTTTTGCAGACGGCATGCTCGCGTCCGCCGCCGCCAACCACCAGAACCTTCATTGCTTTTCCTCCGTTTGTCGTGTCATGATAAAAAACGAGCCATAAGCGCGAAGCGAAGAAGGGGTTTGGGGATAAAATCCCCAAGCGGGTTTGGGCGGCAGCCCAACGTTCCTCGCACGCGAAGCGTCGCAAGCAAGAATCGCAGCGGAGCCAACGGCGACAATTGCGATTCCGGCAACATAGCTTACAGATCCCGCCCCAGCAGGTAGCACTCCGTGCGCACCCAGTCAAAGCCGCTGCGCCTGAACATCTGCATGGCGCTCTTGTTGCGGCGCACGCTGCGCGCACACAGGTACGCCACATGCTGGCTGGACAGCTGCATCAGCGCCTCGTCAATCATCGCGCTCGCCACGCCGCGTCCGCGCCACTTCTGCTCCACGCAGACCATTTCCAGCGTCGCCTCGTTCTGCGTGCCGGTCACCAGCATCTGGCCCACGAAGTCGCTGCCGTTGTACATCGCCCGCGCGATGAACACCGGATCCTTCATGCGCTCCTCGAGCCACTCGCTGGCGTGCTCCACATAGCCGAACTCCTTCAGGCTCAGCAGGAATTCCTCGCGGCGCGTGCGCGTGCGCAGATCCACGTCCAGGCCCTTGGTGCCCAGCGGGCTGTAATTGCGCCTGCGCGCGCTCATATCCTGCGGCACCGGCAGCACGAACAGCTCGTCGCCGTCGAAGTCGTCAAAGCCCATGCGGGTAAAGTACTCGTGCCGCTCGCTGTCGTCGATGGCGCAGCGGGTGTACAGCCGTGCGGGCAGCCCGCCCTGCTCCGTCTTGATGCTCTCCGCCCGGGCGCTCAGCGCGCCGAAGAGCGTGTCGCTGGCCACGGGATGCGCGTTCATGTTCATCTCGATATCCAGCGGCCGCTCCGGGAGCATCTTCCCCAGCACGCGGAACTCCAGGCCGCCCTGTCCAATTTCCACGCCCGCGTCATCGATGATGGCAAAGCTGTTCTCTCTGAGCGCCCCGCCCACGCCTCTGACCGGATGATAGATTCTCATAATCTGAAAGACACCCTTCATTCATCGGAAGTTGCGCCGTCCTTGGGCGCATCCGGATTCTGTGCATACAGTAACAGTTTATTATAGCACATGCCTGATGCTTCCATCTACCCCTGATTTTTCTTTGTTTTCCCCAACAGCAAATTCTCTTTTGGGATATGATGGGATACGTTGGGGCCGCAGGCCCCAAACCCCGCTCTGGGACATTGTCCCCGAACCCCTTCTTCGCTTCGCGTGCATCAATGCTTTGTGAGCTGAAATCAGATTGACGCCAAAAAACTCCGGCCTGCATGTCAGACCGGAGCTTCGCTTATAAGAATGTCTCCCTGCCGACGGGCGTGGGCGTCTCGTCGTAGAACACGCGGCCCACCGCGGGCGTCGCCTCCATGATGCGCTGCACCGTGCGCTCAACCAGATCGTACGGCAGGCGCGCGGGCACCAGCTGGCCGCCGGACAGCGTCACCGCGCGCAGGACGAGCAGCTCGCTGCCCACCGTCTCCCCGCCGATGAGCACCGGGAAGTGCTTGTACAGCTTGCGCTCCAGGCCGGCCAGGCGGATTTCCTCGCGGAAGATCGCCTCTGCCGTGCGCAGCGCATGGAGCCGCTCTCCGGTCACCTCGCCGACGATGCGCGCGCCCAGGCCCAGCGCCGGGAACGGCTTGCGCTCCACAATCTCCTCGCCGATGCCCAGCATCCGCGCGATGTCGCGCACCTCCTCCTTGAGCAGCTCCATGAGCGGCTCGACGACCGTCATGCCGCTCTCATCCCAGCACGGCGCGCTGCTGCCGCTACTCAGGAAATCGCTGTAATTGGTGCCCAGCACCAGCGTCTTTCTTCCCTCGATCGACGCGCTCTGCCGAAGCATCTCCTCATGCAGGCGCTCTGTGACCACCTGACGCTTTTCGTCGATGCCGCGCTTGTGCGCCAGGCGTTCGAGGATTTCGCCGGAGCGATCCACCACCAGCAGCGGAATGCCCAGCGCGTCAAATGCCGTCCGGATCTCCTCCGTCTCGCCCTCGCGCATCAGGCCTGTGTCCATGAAGATCGCCGTCATTCTGTCGCCAAAAGCGCGATGCGTCAGCAGCGCGGCCAGCGTGGAATCCACGCCGCCGCTGACGGCGCACACGGCTTGTCCGCCCTGGGCCGCCGCCGCGGCCAGCACAGCCTCCGCCTGCTCGCGCGCCGCGTCGATCGTCCACCAGGGGGTGCACCCGCAGATGCCGTGCGCAAAGTTCATCAGGATGGTCGTGCTCTCCGGATCGTTGCGTTCCAGCTCAAACTGCACGCCGTACTGCCTTTTCTGCGCGTCTTCAAAGGCCATCGTGCAGCCCGCGGCGCAGGCCGTCTCCGCCACGCCGGTGGGCAGCATCAGCGTTTTGGCTTCCTTCAGATAGCGTTCGCCCTCGCGCACGCCGGCAAACAGCGCGCTTTCGCCGTACTGGATCAGCGCCTTCTTCCTGCTGATGGCCGTATCTGCAATGGCGCCGCCCAGGCTCCGAAGCAGCGGATGGGCCGCGTGGCCAAAGGCCAGCACCGGAATGCCCAGGTGCAGCAGTTCCTCATCCAGTGCCGCTTCCTTCCCCGCCGCTTCCCCGCTGAGGATCACGCCGCGCGGAGAAAGCGCCTTCACCTGCTGCGCCGTCGTCTCCGGCGCGGCAATGCGGGCATGAATCTGCTCTGCGCGCAGGCGTCTGGCAATCTCCATCGAGAATTCATCCGAATAGTTGAGGATCAGAATCATGTCTTGCATGCGAATACCCCTCCTTGCGCCGCCTTCCCCGATTTGAAAAGAAGCTGCTTCGCAGGGCGAAACAGCTTCTTCCGTAAACGAAGGAATCAGATCAGCTCGAGAATGACCATCTCGGCAGCGTCGCCGCGGCGCGGGCCCTTCTTGAGGATGCGGGTGTAGCCGCCGGCGCAGTTCTTCTCCGCGTTGCGGGCCTTGTACTTCGGGCCAATCTCGCGGAAGAGCTTCTCGACGCACGGATACTTGTTGTCCTTGGTGCGTGCGGCATAGGCGCTCTTGGACTCGTCATCCTGCTTCGCTTCCTTCACGTCGTACAGATACGCCATGATCTGACGGCGGGCGTGCAGCTTGCTCGGGGCGTCATTCTGGACGGTGACCGTCACAGTCTGGCCCTTGTCATTGTTGAAGGTCTTCTCGACCTGCACATTGTTGTCGCATTCCTTGATCGCCAGGGTGATCAGGTGCTCCGCCATGGAACGGACTTCCTTCGCGCGGGCGAGGGTGGTTTCGATGCGGCCGTACCAGATCAGATTGGTCACCTGGTTACGAATGAGCGCCTTGCGCTGGGCAGCGTTGCGGCAGCCGAGTTTACGCTGAGCCATGTTGTTTTTCCTCCTATTTCAGCCCGCCTCCTGCAAATACGGTTCTTCACGCGGCAGGACGAACGCCTGTCCGCTGTTTGCAGGCAGGCGCCCTCACCGCCGCGCCCATATTTCCCTTAGGCGCGACCTTAGTGAGCCCTTTCGGGCAGTTTTTTATCAGTAAGCCGGTTTGCCGGATTACTCGTCATTGGCACGCAGAGCGAGCCCCAGAGCGGCGAGCTTCTGCTCGACCTCTTCAAGAGACTTCTTGCCCAGGTTGCGAACCTTCATCATGTCCTCCTGGTTGCGCTGCACCAGCTCAGCGACGGTGTTGATGCCGGCGCGCTTGAGACAGTTGTAGGCGCGAACAGAGAGGTCAAGCTCCTCGATGGTCATCTCCAGAACCTTCTCGCGGTGATCATCTTCCTTCTCGTTGAAGCCGATGGTCACCACCTGATCGGTCAGATCCATGAACAGCTTCAGATGGCCGCACAGGATCTTCGCGGAGGTCGAGATCGCCTCGTCCGGCAGGATGCTGCCGTCGGTCCACACCTCGAGGGTCAGGCGATCGTAATCGGTCTCCTGGCCGACGCGGGTGTTTTCCACGGTGTAGTTCACCTTGCGGATCGGGGTGAAGATGGAATCCGTCGGAATCACGCCGATGGGCATGTTCGGATTCTTGTTCTTGTCGGCGCTGACATAGCCGCGGCCCTTCTCCAGGGTCAGGTGCATGATCAGATCCGCATCCTCGTTGAGGGTGGCGATGTGCAGATCGCGGTTGACCACCTCGATCTGATCGTCCACCTCCAACGCGGCGGCAGTCAGCTCGCACGGACCCTTGACGTTGATGGACACCGTCTTCGGGCCGTCGCAATACAGCTTGGCAGAAAGCTCTTTCAGGTTGAGGATGATCTCTGCAACGTCTTCCTTGATGCCGGGAACGGCGGAAAACTCGTGCTGGATGCCCTCAATACGGATGCTGGAAACGGCGACGCCCGGCAGGGAGCTCAGCAGGACGCGGCGCAGGGAATTGCCCAGCGTCTGGCCAAAGCCGTGCTCAAGCGGCTCGACGACGAACTTGCCGTAGCTCTCGCCCGATTCCACGCGTTCGATGCGGGGCTTTTCGATTTCGATCATTAGGCAGATTCCTCCTCACAGTTGCCGTGAAAAAACCGGTGCAAACATCTCGTGAGCAGTCTATTAACGAGAATAGAGCTCGACGATGAGATGCTCCTCGATCGGGCAATCGATGTCCTCACGAGCCGGCATAGCCTCAACCTTGCCGGTCAGGTTCTGGGCGTCAAACGTGAGCCACTTCGGGGTCACCACGCCGGTGCCCTCGCGCAGGGCCTTGAAGCCGGCCTGCTCCTTGCTGCGCTCGCGCAGGGTGATCACGTCGCCGACCTTCACGGAGTAGGACGGGATATCCACCTTCTTGCCGTTGACCAGGATGTGACCGTGCACGATCACCTGACGGGCCATGCGGCGGGTCTTGGCCAGGCCAAGGCGGTAGATGACGTTGTCAAGGCGCAGCTCGAGGAGCTTCAGCAGGTTCTCACCGGTGATGCCCTTCATGTTGGCCGCCTTGAGGTAGTACTTGTGGAACTGCTTCTCAAGCACGCCGTAGACGAACTTGACCTTCTGCTTTTCCTTCAGCTGGGTGCCGTACTCGGACACCTTCTTGCGCTTGTTGCCGCCCGGGTTGCGGGTAGACTTCTTATTGCCATAGCCCATGACCGCCGGGGAAACGCCGAGGCTGCGGCACTTCTTGGCGATCGGCTCCTTATTGTTAGCCATATCCTTTCGTCCTCCTTACAAAACCTTACACGCGACGGCGCTTCGGCGGACGGCAGCCGTTGTGCGGAATCGGCGTCACGTCCTTGATCATGTTGACCTCCAGGCCGGCAGCCTGCAGGGAACGGATCGCGGCCTCACGTCCGGAGCCCGGGCCCTTGACGTAGACCTCAACGGTCTTCAGGCCGTACTCCATCGCCGCCTTGGCAGCGGTCTCAGCGGCGGTCTGCGCCGCAAACGGCGTGGACTTCTTGCTGCCGCGGAAGCCGAGGCCGCCAGCGGAAGCCCAGCTCAGCGCGTTGCCCTGGGTATCGGTCAGGGTCACGATGGTATTGTTGAAGGAAGAGCGGATGTGCGCGGCGCCGCGCTCCACGACCTTGCGCTCGCGGCGCTTGCGGACGACCTTCTTCAGCGACTTCTTGGGTGCCATTGTCAATCACTCCTCTTACTTCTTCTTCTTGCCGGCGATGGTGCGCTTCGGTCCCTTGCGGGTGCGGGCATTCTGCTTGGTGTTCTGGCCGCGGACCGGCAGGCCCTTGCGGTGACGAACGCCACGGTAGCAGCCGATTTCCATCAGGCGCTTGATATCCAGGCCGATGTCGCGACGCAGATCGCCCTCGACCTTCAGGTTGTGCTCGATGTATTCGCGGATCTTGTTGACGTCCTGCTCAGTCAGGTCCTTGACGCGGGTGTCCGGATTGACGCCGGTCGCCGCAAGGATATCCTGAGAGGTCTTCAGGCCGATGCCGAAGATATACGTCAGTCCGATTTCGACCCGCTTCTCACGAGGCAGGTCAACGCCAGAAATACGTGCCATGGTGTTACCTCCGAATCATTTGATAGTGCTCTGCTTACTGGTTTAGCCCTGCTTCTGCTTGTGCTTGGGGTTTTCGCAGATCACCATGATGCGGCCCTTACGCTTGATGACCTTGCACTTCTCACAGATAGGCTTGACAGACGGTCTTACCTTCATTTGTCCGTTCCTCCTCGAATTTGTTTTCTCAACCCTTGCTGCGCCAGGTGATGCGTCCCCTGGTCAGGTCATAGGGAGAAATTTCGACTTTGACCTTATCGCCCGGATAGATGCGGATGAAGTTCATGCGGATCTTACCGGAGATCTGGGCCATGATCTTATGCCCGCCGGCTACCTCCACGCGGAAGTTCGCGTTCGGCAGCGCTTCAACGACGACGCCTTCAACCTCGATATTGTCGCTCTTGGGCAACGTTAACCCTCCTTACGCGGCAACAATGCCTCTTGATAGCCGATAGCATCCAGTTTATTTCGCACCTCAGAGTCAAAAATCCTCTTTTTTGCAAAAATTTTTTCTCGAATTTCTTCAAGAACTTCGGGTTTTGCCACCAGATGCTTGATCTTCTTCTTTTTAGGATTGTCCACTTTCCTCTGACAGCCGTTTGCAATGGCCACATGGTCCTCGTCAATCACGTCCACGACCACGAAATAATGTCCCTGATCGCGGCCCGCGCGGGAGAAGACCACCCGGCCAACCTCCATGGGAAACGAACTCATCGCTTCTCCTCCTTATGATAGCCCGGGTAGGAAAGCAGCTCGGGCTCGCCATCCGTAATCAGGATGGTGTGTTCATAATGGGAGCAGAGGCTGCCGTCGGTTGTCACGACCGTCCAGCCGTCGCGCAGCGTTTTGACGTGGTAGTCGCCCGCTGCAATCATCGGCTCGATGCAGATCGTCATTCCTCGGCGAAGCCGCACGCCGTGGCCCGGAATGCCGTAATTCGGCACCTGGGGATCCTCGTGCATCTCCCGTCCAATGCCATGGCCGCACAGCGCGCGCACCGTGGAGAACCCACGCTCCTCGACATACTGCTGAACCGCATGGCCGATATCACTGATCCTGTTTCCTTCGCGCGCGACCTTGAGCGCCTCGAAGAAACTCTCTTCTGTGACATCAATCAGACGCTGCGCCTCCTCGCTGATCCTGCCGACCGGCGCGGTGAACGCGCTGTCGGACTGCCAGCCGCCAAGAATCAAACCACAGTCGACCGAAATGATCTGACCCTCTTTGAGCACAGTCTTCTTCGACGGGATACCATGCACGACCTGGCTGTCCACGGACGCACAAATCGAGGCGGGGTACCCTTCATAGTTGAGAAAAGACGGGATCGCCCCGAAGGACCGGATGAGCTTTTCGGCGTACGCGTCGAGCTCATGCGTGGTCACTCCGGGCTGAATCTTCCCTCTCAGCTGCGTGAGGACCTCGTGCAGCATGGCACCGGCCTCACGCATCCTGGCAATCTGGGCAGAGTTCTTGATCGTAATCATTTGTCCTCACCCAGCGCGCCAAGAATCGCTGCATAGCAATCGTCCATCGGCTGCGCACCGTCAACCCGCCTGAGCAGGCCGCGCTGCGTATAGAAGTCGATGAGCGGCTCTGTCTGCGCATGGTACACGGTCAGGCGGCTGAGCACCGTCTCGGCCTTGTCGTCGTCGCGCTGGATCAGCTCGCTTCCGCACTTTTCGCACGTCGTGGAGCCGTTCAGGCGGCTGACATGGTACGTACCACCGCAGGACAGACAAACGCGACGTCCGCTCAGACGCTCGACCAGCTTTTCATCGCTGACGTCGATGTCAATCACGGCGTCGATTCTGGCGAAGGTCTCCAGCGCTTCAGCCTGGGCGACCGTGCGCGGGAAGCCATCCAGCAGGTAGCCGCCCTTGCAGTCCTCATGCTCAAGACGCTCGCGCACGATGTCGATCACGACGCTGTCCGGAACCAGCTGGCCCTTGTCGATGTAGGACTTGGCAGCCAGGCCGGTCGGCGTCTCGTTCTTGATCGCGCGGCGGAGAATGTCGCCGGTAGAAATCTGGGGGATCCCAAGCCGCTCGCACACGCGAACGGCCTGGGTGCCCTTGCCCGCACCGGGCGGGCCGAGAAAAATCAGATTCATGTCAGCACCTCACGCTTTGCAGCGATTAAAGGAAGCCCTTATGGTGACGCATGACCATCTGCGCCTCAACCTGGCGGAGCGTCTCCAGAGCCACGGACACCGCGATCAGCACAGAGCTCGCGGCGAACGGAGCACGGATGCCGAAGATGTTGGTGATGAGGGTCGGGATGGTCGCCAGGACGGCGAGGAACAGCGCACTGAACAGCGTCAGACGGCTGGAAACCTTGGCGAGGTAGTCGCTGGTGGCACGGCCCTGGCGGATGCCCGGGATAATGCCGCCGTTCTGCTGCATGTTCTTGCTGATGTCGATCGGGTTGAACGTGATGCTGGTATAGAAGTAGGTGAAGGCAATGATGAGCACCGCCAGCACAATCTGATACCAGATGCCGTTCTGGAAGCTGCTCCACCACATGTTCAGGCCGCTCGTCGGGAAGAACGCGAAGATCGTCGCAGGGAACTGCAGGATCGCGAAGCCGAAGATCAGCGGCATGACGCCGGTGGAGTTAATCTTCATCGGGATGTGGGTGGACTGGCCGCCGTACATCTTGCGGCCCACCATGCGCTTGGCATACTGAACCGGGATGCGGCGCTCGCCCATGTCCACATAGGTGATCACGACGATCATCGCCACAAACGCGATCACAACCACCAGCACCGGCAGGATGCCCACGGTGCCCGCCGCCACGCCGACGATCGCCTGACGGCCCCAGTTGAACATGTTGGAGACAACGCCCGCCATGATCAGCAGGGAGATGCCGTTGCCGATGCCGTTCTCGGTGATGCGCTCACCGATCCACATGGCAAGGGCCGTGCCGGCAGCCATGGAGATACCGATCACGACGTACCAGATGCCGCCGTAGGAGTTGGCACGCATCGCGAACACCAGACCAACCGCCTGGATGAACGCCAGCACGACGGTCAGGTAACGGGTCCACTCGGTGATCTTCTTGCGGCCCTCGGGGCCTTCCTTCGCCAGCTTCTCGAGCGACGGAACCGCGACGGTCAGCAGCTGAAGGATAATGCTGGAGTTGATGTACGGGGTGATGCCCATGGCCATGATGCTCATGTTCTGGAAGGAACCGCCGGTCATCATGTTCATGAAGTCGAGGATAGAGTAATCCTTGACCGCCGCCGCCACCGTGCCGATGTCAATGCCCGGAACCGGGATGACGCACAGCAGGCGGTAGACCAGCAGCATGCCGAAGGTATAAATGATCTTCTTGCGGAGCTCCGGAATGCGCCAGGCACTCTTCATCTTTTCCAGCATATCAGATCACCTCGGCAGTGCCACCAACAGCCTCGATCTTCTCCTTCGCAGAGCCAGTGAACTTCACGGCCTTGACGGTCAGCTTGCGGGTCAGCTCGCCGTTGCCCAGGACCTTCAGGCCGTCCAGCTCCTTGCGGACGATCTTCTTCTCCTTGAGCAGCTCCACGGTCACCTCGGTGCCGTCCTCGAACACCTCGAGGTCGCTGACGTTCACGGTCGCATATTCCTTGGCAAAGATGTTGGTAAAGCCACGCTTGGGCAGCTGACGGGTGAGGGGCATCTGGCCGCCCTCGAAGCCCGGGCGCTTGCCGCCGCCGGAGCGGGCCTTCGCGCCCTTGTGGCCCTTGCCGGACGTCTTGCCCAGGCCGGAGCCGGTGCCGCGGCCGAGACGGCGCGCGGCAGTCGTGGAGCCCTCAGCGGGCTTCAGCTCATTCAGCTTCATGGTGAATCCTCCTTAGTCGCTGATTTCGACCACAGACACCAGATGCTTGACCTTGAAGATCATGCCGCGGATGGACGGGGTATCTTCAAACACCTTGGTGGAGCGGATCTTGTGCAGGCCCAGCGCCTTCACAATTTTGATGTGGTTGGGCTTGCTGGAGACCGGAGACTTCACAAGCGTAACCTGCAATTTCATCGTCTCTTCCTCCTTCTCAGCCGAGCAGCTCTTCGACGGTCTTGCCGCGCATCTTGGCCACTTCTTCAGCGGTGCGCAGGGAAGCCAGACCCTCGATGGTCGCCTTCACCATGTTGATCGGGTTGTTGGAGCCGTAGCTCTTGGTGCGGATGTCCTTCACGCCGCACAGCTCGAGCACCGCACGCGCCGGGCCGCCGGCGATAACGCCGGTGCCTTCCGGGGCGGGCATCAGCACGACCTCGCCGGTGCCGAAGCGGCCGACGGTCTCATGCGGGATGGTGGTGCCCTTCATGCTCACATGCACGAGGTGCTTCTTGGCGTCCTCGGTAGCCTTGCGGGCGGCTTCCGGAATTTCAACGGCCTTGCCGATGCCGCAGCCGACGCGGCCCTTGCCGTCGCCGATGACGACCAGCGCAGCAAAGCGCATGTTGCGGCCGCCCTTCACGGTCTTGGAGACGCGGTTGATCGCAACCATCTTCTCCTGGAACTCGCTCTCCTGGCGGCGCTCACGGCGCGGGCCGCGCTCACGGCGATCGCCGCGCTCACCACGCTCACCGCGCTCGAACGGCTTCTTTTCCATATCCTGAGGCATTCTTCGTATCCTCCCTTGACTTAGAAGTCCAGGCCCGCTTCACGGGCGCCTGCGGCGACCTCCGCCACGCGGCCGGTGTAGACATAGCCGCCGCGGTCGAAGACGACCTGCTTGATGCCAGCCTGCATGGCGCGCTCGGCGACGGTCTTGCCGACCAGCTTCGCGGCGCCCTTCTTGTCCAGCTCGCCGAGCTGGCCCTTGATCTGCGGATCGAGGGTGGAGCAGGAAACCAGGGTCTTGCCGGCGACGTCGTCGATCACCTGGGTGTAGATGTGGTTCAGGCTGCGATACACGCACAGACGCGGCATCTCGGGCGTGCCGCTGATCTTCTTACGCACACGCTCATGACGGATCACACGGATCTCATTACGATCACGCTTGGTGAACATTAGCGCTCACTCCCTTTCTTACTTCTTACCGGTCTTGCCTTCCTTGCGGCGGACGACCTCAGTGTCATACTTGATGCCCTTGCCATGGTACGGCTCCGGCTTGCGCACCGCACGGATCGCAGCGGCGACGTTGCCGACCTGCTGCTTGTTGATACCGCTGACGGTGATGGTGGTCTGGTTCGGGGTGGCGAACGCGATGTTCTCCTCCGCCTCAATGATCACCGGATGGCTGTAGCCGATGGTGATGTTCAGCGTGTTGCCCTTGGCCTCGGCGCGGTAGCCGGTGCCAACCAGGTTCAGGGTCTTGGTGAAGCCCGTGCTGACGCCCACAACCATGTTGTGGATCAGCGCGCGGTACAGGCCGTGGAACGCACGGTTCTGCTTCTCGTCGTCCGGGCGGGTCACGATGATCTCGTTGCCCTCCTGCTTCACGGTGATGTTCTTGTTGACCTCCTGGGTCAGCGTGCCCTTCGGGCCCTTCACGGTGACGATATTGTCATCGGAGACGGTAACCGTGACGCCGGCCGGGATGGCGATCGGAGCTCTTCCGATTCGAGACATTGTTCTTTCCTCCGTTTCAGCGTCGTCGATTACCAGATGTAGGCGAGCACTTCGCCGCCGACCTTGGCCGCACGGGCCTGCTTATCGGTCATCACACCCTTGGAGGTGGAGACGATCGCGATGCCCAGGCCGCCGAGCACCTTCGGCAGCTCCTCGCACTGCGCGTAGACGCGCAGGCCCGGCTTGCTGATGCGCTTGAGGCCAACAATGACGCTCTGCTTCTTGTCGGTGTACTTCAGGCCAATCTTGATCTGGCCGGCAAGGCCGTCGTCGATCAGGTCGACGCTCTTGATATAGCCTTCGTCGAGCAGGATCTTGGCGATGGACTTCTTCATGTTGGAAGCCGGCACCATCACACTGTCGTGCTTGGCGATTTGGGCATTGCGGATGCGAGTGAGCATATCTGCAATGGGATCGTTAACGAGCATTTCAGTCCCTCCTTACCAGCTGGCCTTGCGGACACCGGGAATCTGTCCCTTGTACGCCAGTTCGCGGAAACAAATGCGGCAGACGCCGTACTTGCGAAGCACGGAGTGCGGACGGCCGCACAGGCGGCAGCGGGTGTAAGCGCGAGTAGAGAACTTCGGCTCCTTCTGCTGCTTGTTGATCATACTGGTCTTAGCCATGTGATTTGTCCTCCTCCTTACTTCGCGAACGGCATGCCCATTGCAGCGAGGAGCTCCTTGCACTCTTCGTCAGTGTGGGCGGTGGTCACGAAGATCATTTCCATGCCGCGGACAGTCTCCACCTTGTCGTACTCGATTTCCGGGAAGAGGAGCTGCTCACGGATGCCCAGCGCGTAGTTGCCGCGGCCGTCGAAGGCCTTCGCGGAAACACCGTGGAAGTCACGGACGCGCGGGAGAGCGATGTTCATGAGCTTATCCATGAACTCATACATGCGCTCGCCGCGGAGGGTCACCTTGGCGCCGACATTCATGCCCTCGCGCAGCTTGAAGTTCGCGATGGACTTCTTGGCCTTGGTCACCAGGGCCTTCTGGCCGGCGATCGCCTCAAGCTCCTTCACGGCGGCTTCCAGCGCCTTCGGGTTGTCCTTGCAGTTGCCCAGGCCCATGTTGATGACGATCTTGTCAATCTTCGGGATCTGGTTCACATTCTTGTAACCGAACTTCTGCTGCAGGGCAGGAACGACTTCGGTCACGTACTTATCATAAAGACGCGCTTCCATTTCTCAATTCCTCCTGCTTTTACGCTTCGATGGTCGCGCCGCACTTCTTGCACACGCGGACCTTGGTGCCGTTCTCGAGCACGCTCATGCCAACGCGGACGCCCTTCTTGCACTTCGGGCACACCAGCATGACGTTGGACGCGTCGATCGCGGCTTCCTTCTTGATGATGCCGCCCGGCACGCCGGCCTGGCGCGGCTTCTGATGCTTGGTGGCAATGGCGACGCCTTCAACGACAACCTTGCCAGTCTTCGGGAAGGCGGTGAGAACCTTGCCCTCCTTGCCCTTGTCCTTGCCGGTGATCACAACCACCGTGTCCTTGGAACGGATCTGCATAATTCTTTCGCCACCTCCTTACAGAACTTCGGGGGCCAGAGACACGATCTTCATGAAGTCGTGCTCGCGCAGCTCGCGGGCCACCGGTCCAAAGATACGGGTGCCCTTGGGCTGCTTGTCGTTGTTGATGATCACGGCAGCGTTGTCATCAAAACGGATGTAGGAACCGTCCTTGCGACGGTAGTTCTTGTGCACGCGGACGACAACGGCCTTCACAACATCGCCCTTCTTCACAACGCCGCCGGGCGTTGCGCTCTTGACCGAAGCCATGATGATATCGCCGACCGAAGCGCTCTGGCGGAAGGAACCGCCCAGAACGCGGAAGCACATAATTTCCTTGGCGCCGGTGTTGTCGGCAACCTTAAGACGCGTTTGCGGCTGAATCATTGAGTTTTTTCCTCCTTATCCGACAGGGCTTACTTCGCCTTCTCGATGATCTCGACCAGGCGCC
>JAGBDL010000157.1 GCA_017937505.1 Clostridia bacterium
AATGGTTAATTATTATCCACCGGCTGTTGTTCAGGAAATCCTAAATGCTCGTTCAACCATGGGCTCGTATGAGTATATTGAGAGAAATGTTGGTGTGGGCACCCACACTATTGAGCAGGTGGCTCATGAAGATGCCCGTCATCGCCAGCGCGAGCAGCGGCCACCTGCGCTCGTCCCGCAGGAGCACCTCGACCATCGCCCAAAGGAGCAGCGGGAAGAAGATCATCGCCAGGCTCTCGCCCAGCGTCGCGCGGACGTAGAGGTTGGAAATCCGGTAGCTGCACAGCGTATACAGCGCCGTCGCCCCCAGCGCGATGCGCCGCTCATGAAACACGCCGCGCGCGCTGAGATAGCACACAGCAGCCGCCGCGAGGTTGATCATCAGTTCAAACACGCGCACGCTGGCCGCGAGCGACACGCCCAGGTTGCGCAGCACGGCGGGGATATACAGGAACAGCTCGGGATAGAACTGCGGCGCGGCATAGCCGTAGCCCAGCAGCGTGGATGCGTGAATGCGCACGGGGAACTGGCCTGCGCGCAGGCCGGAGGCGATGCCCTCGATGCGGTTGAGGTGGAAGAACAGGTCGTGTCCGTCGTAGATGCCCGAAAAGAGCAGCGGCATGCTGGCAAACAGCGCGATGGAAACCACCGCCAGCGCGTCGCGGCGGCGTTCCCGACCAACGGGCCGCGTGTCCCAGGAGAGCGCAAGCAGCGCCGTCAGCACGGCGCCGGCCAGCGCTGCATACGCCGCCAGATCGCGCGAGAACACGCCCGCGCCAGCCTTGTGCACGGTGATGCTGTAAACCTGCGCATCCTCCGGCACGTCCATCGCGAAGGCCACCTGCTCGCAGGCGTCCGTCAGCGTGAAGGAAAACCGCATCGCGCCGTCCATGGCGGGCAGCGTTCTGTCGCCGTCCTCGATAAACGGCTGGCGCAGCGCGCTGACCGTGCGCAGGGAGAGCGGCTGCGCCGAGGCATACGACACCGTCACCTCATAGCTGCCCCACATCAGGTTGAGGCCGAGCGTTTCATCGACCGCTTTCCGTGTTTGGGGCGCTCCGCCGTACTGCTCGTCCTGGTTCCACATGCCCGCCCGCTCGCGCGCCTTCTCCTTCTCCAGCGCCATCGCCTGCCGCGCGGCCTCCTCGTTCTCCTGCGCCTGGCGCGCGCTGACGAGCACCTGAGAAAGCGCCTCGCCCTCGAACGTCCAGGTGTACTCGCTCCTGTCCGTATAGAGGAAGACCAGCGCCAGGAGCATCAGCCACAGCGCCGCCACGCTCAGTATCTTCTTCGCCATATTCAAACCTCCGCGATGGGTATACGCATCCATGATATCCTCATCATATCACGCCGCCGCGCGATGCGCAAGAAAAAGCGGGCTGTGCCCGCCCCCACTTCCGAACGGCTTTGCACAATGGCGTTGTTCGGTACTCGTTGCACGGTGTTTACGCAATTTCCTACACGGCAAAAAGCGGGCCGTGCCCGCTCCCACTTCCGAACTGCTTTGCAAAGTGAAGCTGCTCGGTGCTCGCTGCACGATTCTTCACGCAATTTCCTATATGGCAAGAAAAAGCAGCCCATCCAAACCGGACGGGCTGCTCTGATGGGAAATTACGCGTTCGGGTCCACCGGCGGGCGGCGGCGGCGGCGCGGGGCCTCCGCGGACGTCTGCTCCGCCGTCTGCTCACCCGGGATCTGCGGCTTCACCGGCGCACTCG
>JAGBDL010000158.1 GCA_017937505.1 Clostridia bacterium
AGGAGCGTGAGAAGTCCACCGCCGATCTGGAGGCCGCCATGCGCCAGCGCGAGGCGGAGTTCGACGCCGCGCTGGAGGAAAAGCGCGCCGCCGCCGCCAAGGAAGCGGAGAGCTTCGCCCAGCAGCAGCGTGACGCCGCGCGGGTGCAGGCGGACAAGATCCTGTCCGATGCCAAGGCCGCCGCGGAGAGCGAGCGCCAGAAGATCGTGGCGGAGGCCAACCGCGAGGCGGTGGCCATTGCCGAGGACGCCATGGAGAAGATCCTGGCAGCCCAGACTGCCAGGGCTTACGACTCCTTTGTGAACGCAGCGGAGGAGGAACACCATGAACACGACTGATGCACGCCTGACGGCAAGACTGTTCAGCGCCGCGGCGCCGGACAGTGCACAGAAGGCCAAGCTGGAGGACGTGCTGTCGAAGAAATACGGCAAGGCCGTTGATCTGGTCTGGCAGGAGGATCGCACCGTTGTGGGCGGCTTCCGCATCGAGCTGGGCACCGAGATCATCGACTGGACGGCGGAGGGTCGTCTGAGCCAGCTGAAGGAAAAGCTGGTGGAGCTGAAGCCCGGCGCCGGTTCCGTGATCCCGCTGATCCGGGACGCCGTGCGCAGCTGGGGGCCGGAGGTATGCGCCCGCGAGGTGGGCAGTGTGCTCACCGTGGCGGACGGCATCGCCTATGTGAGCGGGCTGGAAAACGCCACCTACGGCGAGATCCTGCTGTTCGAGGGCGGCATCCGCGGCATGGTGCAGGAGCTGCGCCCCGGCCGCATCGGATGCATCCTGTTTGGCCGCGTGGAGGAGGTCAGCGAGGGCACGGCGGTGTACCGCACCGGTAAGACCGCCGGTATCGGCGTGTCCGACGCTATGATCGGCCGCGTGGTGGACGCGCTGGGCGCACCCATCGACGACGCGGGCGACATCCGGGCGGACGAGTACCGCATGATCGAAAGCCCCGCCCCCGGCATCATCGACCGCCAGCCGGTCAACCGCCCGATGGAGACCGGACTTCTCGCGATAGATTCCATGTTCCCGATAGGCAGGGGACAGCGCGAGCTGATAATCGGCGACCGCCAGACCGGTAAGACCGCCATTGCGCTGGATACGATAATCAATCAGAAAGGCAAGGGCGTAGTCTGCATTTACGTTGCCATCGGTCAGAAGGCTTCGTCGGTCGCGCAGCTTGCCGAGAATCTCAGGAAGCACGGTGCGATGGACTACACCATCATCGTCAACGCGACTGCGAGCGATTCTGCAACATTGCAGTATATCGCGCCGTATGCCGGCTGCGCTATGGGAGAGTTCTTCATGGAGCACGGCAGGGACGTGCTGATAGTCTACGATGACCTCTCAAAGCACGCTGTCGCATACAGAACGCTCAGCCTGCTGCTGGAGCGCTCTCCGGGACGTGAGGCGTATCCGGGCGATGTATTCTATCTGCATTCAAGATTGCTTGAACGTGCAGCACATCTTTCGGCTAAACGTGGCGGCGGCAGTATGACGGCATTACCTATTGTGGAGACGCAGGCTGGTGACGTTTCGGCTTATATACCTACAAATAT
>JAGBDL010000159.1 GCA_017937505.1 Clostridia bacterium
AAGTCGGATGCCTCCATGGTCTCCTCATCGTGCTCGACGACGATCAGGCTGTTGCCCGCATCGCGCAGCCGCTTGAGCGTGGCGATGAGCTTCGCGTTGTCGCGCTGATGCAGGCCAATGCTCGGCTCGTCGAGGATGTAGAGCACGCCTACCAGCGAGGAGCCGATCTGCGTGGCCAGGCGGATGCGCTGAGCCTCGCCGCCGGAGAGCGTGCCCGCCGCGCGCGAGAGCGTGAGATACCCCAGGCCCACGTCGCTGAGGAAGCGCAGCCGCGCGTCGATCTCCTTGAGGATCGGCCCGGCGATCATGGCGCTTTGCGGGCCGAAGGAGAGCGAGGAGAAGAAGCTGCGTGCCGCGGTCACGGAGAGGTCGGACACGTCCGCGATGGATTTGCCGCCGACGGTGACGGCGAGAATCTCCGGGCGCAGGCGCTTGCCGCCGCAGTCCGGGCAGGGCGTCTGGGTCATGAACGCGTCGTAATAGGCCTTGGTGGAATCGCTGGTCGTCTCGCTGGCGCGGCGCTCGGTCGTGGCGATCACACCCTCAAACGGCGCGGTGAACGTGTGGCTGTCGCCATTGGGTCGGGTGTACTGGATCTTGAGCGGCTCGCCCTTGCTGCCGTAGAGGATGACGTCCAGCGTCTCCTTTGGCAGCTCGCACAGCGGGGTATCCAGCGAGAAGCCGTACTTTTCGCTCAGCGCCGTGAAGAACATGTGCGCCTGCGTGCCGGGCTCACTGGTGTTCCAGCCCATGACGCCGAAGGGGTTCTCATTGATGGACTTCGTCCAGTCCGGAATGACGAGGTCGGGGTCGATCTTCTGGAGCACGCCCAGGCCCGCGCACGTCGGACACGCGCCGAACGGGCTGTTGAAGGAGAACGAGCGCGGAGCCAGTTCCTCCATGGAGACGCCGCAGTCCGGGCAGGCGAGGTTGGAGGAGAAGAGCATTTCGCGCTCGCCCGGGCCGATATCGGCGATCACGACACCGCCGGAGAGCGCGAGCGCGGTCTCCAGCGAATCACTCAGGCGGGACTTGATGTCCTCGCGCAGGATCAGGCGGTCGACGACGACCTCGACGGTGTGCTTCTTCTGCTTGGCAAGCGCCGGCACCTCGGCAACGTCGACAATCTCCCCGTCGATGCGTGCGCGCACGAAGCCCTGCCTGGCGACGTGCTCGAGCACCTTGACGTGCTCGCCCTTCTTGCCGCGGATGACCGGCGCGAGCAGCTGCACGCGCGTGCGCTCGGGCAGGGCGAGCATCTGATCGACCATCTGATCGACGCTCTGTCGGCTGATCTCCCGGCCGCACCTGGGGCAATGCGCCACGCCCACGCGCGCATAGAGCAGGCGCAGGTAGTCGTGAATCTCCGTCACGGTGCCGACGGTGGAGCGGGGGTTCTTGCTGGTGGTCTTCTGGTCGATGGAGATGGCCGGGGAGAGGCCGTCGATGGCGTCGCAGTCCGGCTTCTCCATCTGCCCGAGGAACTGGCGGGCATAGGAGGACAGGGATTCCACATAGCGGCGCTGGCCCTCGGCGTAGAGCGTGTCAAACGCGAGGGAGGACTTGCCGCAGCCGGACAGGCCGGTGAAGACGATGAGCTTGTTGCGCGGCAGCGTCAGGTCAAAGCCCTTGAGGTTGTTCTGGCGCGCGCCGCGGATGACGATGGTATCCTGCATGGGGAACTCCTTTGATGATGTTTTGCCTGTCGCTTGAAACCGCGCGAAGCGAAGAAGGGAGTCTGAGGGACGATGTCCCTCAGGCAGGTCTTAGGGCGGCAGCCCTAACGTTCCCAATCTCATGAAGAAAAAAGCGCAGTCTCAGAGCAGGCTGCGAAGCAGCCTACGATTGAGACGGGTTCTACGCGTGCGACAGCGCGGGGAAGCAGAGCCTATCCGTCTGCACCGTGCGCAGCGCGTCGCCCAGGATGAACAGCCGGTAATCCTCGCCGCCGTCCCAGGGCCGCGCCTCAAACAGGGCTGCGTCCGCCGCCTCCGGCGTAAAGCCGAGCCGGTCGACGGGCGCGTCGATCCGGGAGAGAATCTCCTCAAGCGGCAGACGCTGCGCGCACAGCTCGCTTTGCAGCACGGTTTCGCCGTCCTCGCGCCCAAGGACGCAGAAGGCGTCAAGCTCCGGGCAATAGCGCACAGTCTTCATGCTCCGGGTGTAGAACAGGTGCAGGCTGCGCCGGTTGAGGTGCTCCATGGCGGAACAGGCTGCGCTGTCTTGCAGGGCCTCCCAGTAGCGCGCAGCGATGGCCGCGTCCTCGCGGTTCACGGGCAGGAACCGTGAGGACGCCTCGCGCCGGGCGGCATGCTCGGACAGCGCCTGCCGCGCGTCCTTGCGCAGCGCATAGCGCGTCTCCGTGATGCGCGAGAAGCCCAGGCTGTCATAGAAGCCCAGCGCACTCAGGTCGCCGAAGAGGTAGAAGCCGTCGCAGGCGCCGCGCATGTCGTCCATGGCCGCGCGCATGAGCTGCGACGCCAGCCCGCGGCGGCGGAAGGCCTCGTCGGTCATCACCGTGCCGAGCTGGACATAATGGCGCTCCTGCCCGTTTTGGAGGAAGCGCATCCGGTTGACGGAGACGTTGGCGATCATCCGGCCGCCGTCCATCAGCGAATATGGCAGATAGTCGCCCTCCCAGCCGCCGGCGGCGTACCAGCCTTCAAAGTCGAAGCCGAAGGTCTTGCGCGTCAGCACGTTCAGCGCGGCGCGCAGGCGGTCGTTTTCCATGTAGTGCCTGACCAGTTCCATCTGGAATCCTCCCTGCGCATAGTATACTGTTCTCAAATCAAATGGAGCTTTCCGCAAATCCGGCGTCAGGTATCGCTTCGCTCCCTGACTGCTTTTATCATGGAATGGAGAACGTTGGGCTGCCGCCCAAACCCGCCTGGGGATTTCATCCCCAGACCCCACTTTCGCTTCGCGCTGATGGCTCAGAACTATGCCTTCACATAGCGGCTGCGCCGCTGGCGGCGCTTTCTCTGCGGCACGGCGACCGTCTCCTCCGCGATCTCCTCGGGCGATTTGCCCTGAAGCTCGAAGAGCTTGTCGCGCAGCTTGGCCGCCAGCTCGAAGTCGAGGTTGGCCGCAGCCTGGAGCATCTTCTCCTCCGTGGAGCAGATGAGCAGGTGCAATTCGTCCTCGGTGAGCTGCTTTTTCGGCTTCTCTGCGGCGGCGCGGCGCTTGTCCGTACTCTGCGGCACGCCGCCGATCTGCAGCAGATCGCGGACGGACTTCATGACGGTTCTGGGCACGATGCCGTGCGCCTCGTTGAACGCCTGCTGAAGCTGCCGCCTGCGCTGCGTCTCAAAGATCGTCTTGTTGATGCTCTCGGTCATGTGGTCGGCGTACATGATGACGCGGCCCTCGGCGTTGCGCGCGGCGCGGCCGACAGTCTGGATCATGCTCACCTCGCTGCGCAGGAAGCCCTCCTTGTCCGCGTCGAGGATCGCGACCAACGCGACCTCCGGCAGGTCGAGACCCTCGCGCAGCAGGTTGATGCCAACCAGCACGTCGAACACGCCCAGGCGCAGGTCGCGGATGATCTCCTGGCGCTCCATGGTCTGCACGTCGGAGTGCAGATAGCGCACCTTCACCTTCATCTCGGTCAGGTAGGCGGTCAGGCTCTCGGCCATCTTCTTGGTCAGCGTGGTCACCAGCACGCGGAAGCCCGCCTGCGTCACCTTTTGAATCTCGGCGTAGAGGTCGTCCACCTGGCCGGTGGCGGGGCGCACGTCGATGAGCGGATCGAGCAGGCCCGTCGGGCGGATGATCTGCTCGACGACCTGCCCGGCGCGCTCCAGCTCATACGGCGCGGGCGTGGCGCTGACGCAGATGAGCTGGCCAATGCGCGATTCGAACTCCGGGAACGTCAGCGGGCGGTTGTCAAACGCGCTGGGCAGGCGGAAGCCGTAGGACACCAGCGCCTGCTTGCGCGCGCGGTCGCCGTTGTACATCGCGCGGATCTGCGGCAGGGTGACGTGGCTCTCGTCCACGAAGACGATGTAGTCCTCCGGAAAGTAATCCAGCAGCGTGTACGGCGCGTCGCCGGGCTTGCGCCCGTCGAAGTAGCGGGAGTAGTTCTCGATGCCGGTGCAGTAGCCCAGCTCGCGCAGCATCTCGATGTCGTAGCGGGTGCGCTGGGCGAGGCGCTGCGCGGAGAGCAGATCGCCCTCCTGCTTGAGCTCCGCCACGCGCACGTCGAGGTCGTGCTCGATGTCCTCGATGGCGCGGTCGATCGTCTCGCGCGGCGTGGCGTAGTGCGTCGCCGGGTAGACGGAGACGTGTGCCAGGGTCATAAGCACATGGCCGGTCACGACGTCGATGGCGCTGATGCGGTCGATCTCCTCGCCGAAGAACTCCACGCGCAGCGCGCTCTTTTCATAGCCCGCCGGGAAGATCTCGACGACGTCGCCGCGCACGCGGAACGTGCCGCGGTCAAACTCGATATCGCTGCGGTCGTACTGGATCTCCACCAGCGCGCGCACGAGGTCGTCGCGCTCCATGGTCATGCCCGGGCGCAGCGAGATCATCATGCCCTCGTACTCGCTCGGGTCGCCCATGGAGTAGATGCAGGAGACGGACGCGACGACAATCACGTCCCGGCGCTCGCGCAGCGCGGCGGTGGCGCTGTGCCGCAGTCGCTCGATCTCCTCGTTGACGGAGGAATCCTTCTCGATGTAGGTGTCCGTGGAGGCGATGTATGCCTCCGGCTGGTAATAGTCGTAATAGGAGACGAAGTACTCGACCGCGCTGTCCGGAAAGAACTCGCGGAACTCTGCGCACAGCTGCGCGGCGAGCGTCTTGTTGTGCGCGATGACCAGCGTGGGCCGTTGCACGCGCTCAATGACGGAAGCCATCGTGTAGGTCTTGCCCGAGCCGGTGACGCCCAGCAGCACCTGACACGGCATGCCGGCGGCGACGCCTTCGCAAAGCGCCTCGATCGCCTGCGGCTGATCGCCCTGGGGCTTGAAGGGGGACTTGAGCACAAAGCGTCCTTCCTGCATGGAAACCTCCCTGTCGTCTTTGGATGAGTTGACGAGCACATTATAGCATGAATTAAAAAAGGGAACAAGCGTTCCGCTCTATTTTATCTGGGTTTTGCGTGAAAATACGAAGGTCAGAGAAGGACAAAGAAATTTCTTTTTGGTCATTCCGAAGAAAATGAAGGGAAAGGGGGTCAAAATGAACATTTCTAAAGCGGTGAATGCAAAATTCGTCGCATAATTCGGCTGCTGCAATCCGGAAAACGCTTGCATTGCAGGGCGCGATTTCCAGTCCTGAAATCGGGGAACGATCAGAAAAAGCGTGCGAAAACGGGGCGCGGATGCTATAATAATACCAACAAGAGGCGGTTGAAACGATCGAGGCCGCCTCGCACATCAAACCATAATTTCCCGATTTACCAGCATCAAAGGAGAATGAGTCATGACTGCTATCTTCGTCTTCGCCGCGCTGATCGCCGTGAACGTCGCGTACTCCATCTATGACAGCCGCCGTGCTGCGACCGCCCGTCAGATCGATGACTACTATCGCATCGAGTTCAAGAAGAGCTACAACCTCAGCAACGAGATCTATTGATTCGGGAAATCGATATAGAGTATGCAGGCCGGAGCGTATGCTCCGGCTTTTTGCTGTATATGAAAGAAGGAACTGCCGGGCGGACAGTTCCTTCTTATTCCGTTTTCAAATCGAAACAGCCATGCGCCAAGCACGTCAGGCAACGCTTCGCTCCCTGACTGCTTTGCATGAAGGGCTTCGCCATACGGGGTCACGTTGGGCTGCCACCCAAACCTGCCTGAGGGACGCAGTCTCTCAGACTCCCTTCTTCGCTTCGCGCTTATTTCTCCATCAGATGGCAGGCGACGAAGTGCCCGCTGCCGATATCCTGAAGCCGCGGCTCCTCCTGCCTGCAGCGCTCGGTCGCGTACGGGCAGCGCGTGTGGAAGCGGCAGCCGGACGGCGGATTCTTCGGGCTGGGCACGTCGCCCTGAAGCAGGATGCGCTTGGGCTTGGCGTCAATGGAGGGGATCGGAATCGCGGAGAGCAGCGCCTGCGTGTACGGGTGCGCCTGGTTGGCAAACAGCTCGTCGCTGGTGGCCAGCTCCACGATCTTGCCCAGGTACATGACGGCGATGCGGTTGGAGAGATGCTTGACGACGGACAGGTCGTGGGAGATGAACAGGTAGGTCAGGCCCATCTCCTCCTGCAGATCCTGCAGCAGGTTGAGCACCTGCGCCTGAATGGATACGTCCAGCGCGGAAACCGGCTCGTCGCAGACGATGTACTCGGGATTGACGGCCAGGGCGCGAGCGATGCCCACGCGCTGGCGGCGGCCGCCGTCCAGCTCGTGCGGATACTTGTTCACCCAGTTTGGATCCAGGCCCACGCGCTCCATTAGCTCCAGCACGCGCTCAAAGCGCTGGTGCCTGGACGCCAGGCCGTGCACCTGCAGCGGGCGGCCGATCGTCTCGCCGATGGTCTTGCGCGGATCCAGCGAGGAGAACGGGTCCTGGAAGATGATCTGCATCTTGCAGCGCTGGTCGCGCAGCTCGCTGCCCTTGAGCTGGGCGACGTCCCTGCCCCGGTACAGGATGCTGCCGGATGTGGAATCAAGCAGACGGATGGTCATGCGGCCGGTGGTCGACTTGCCGCAGCCGGACTCGCCGACCAGGCCGAGCGTCTCGCCCTCGTAGACGTCAAAGCTGACGTCGTCGACCGCCTTGACGACCTGCGCGCCGGAGGGAAAGTATTTTTTGAGGTTCCTGACCTCAAGAAGCTTTTCCATATCACTGTCCTCCTTGCTTCGTCTCGCTCAGCTCGCGCCAGCGCAGGCAGGCGACGGCGTGCGTGCCGTTCATCCGCTCGGTCGGCGGGAGCTGGCTGCGGCAGGCCTCGCAGGCGTGGTTGCAGCGCGGGGCGAAGGCGCAGCCCTCCGGCAGGTTCGTCGGATCCGGCATCAGGCCCTTGATCGGGGTGAGACGGCGGATCTTCTGATCGAGCTTGGGGATGGAGCCGAACAGGCCCAGCGTGTAGGGATGCGTCGGATGGCGGTAGATGTCCTCGAGCGTGCCGAACTCGATGATGCGGCCCGCGTACATGATGGCGACCTTGTCGCAGACCTCGGAGACGATGCCCAGGTCGTGCGTGATGAGGATCATCGCGGTGTTCAGCTCGCGCTTGAGCTTGCCCATCAGGTCGAGCACCTGCGCCTGGATGGTCACGTCCAGCGCGGTGGTCGGCTCGTCGGCGATGAGCAGCTGCGGGTTGGCGGCCAGCGCCATGGCGATGCACACGCGCTGCTTCATGCCGCCGGAGAACTGGTGCGGGTACTCGTCTGCGCGCTCCTTCGGGATGCCGACCAGCTCGAGCACCTCGCCCGCGCGCTCTGCCGCCTGCTGGGCGGAGACCTTCTGGTGCAGCGCGACGACCTCGGCGATCTGGTCGCCGACGGTGTACACGGGGTTGAGGCTCGTCATCGGATCCTGGAAGATCATGGCGATCTGGTTGCCGCGGATGCTGTGCATGCGGTTCTCGGACGCGGTGATGAGGTCCTCGCCGCCAAAGAGAATCCTGCCGCCGGCGTAGCGCCCCGCGGGCTTCTGGATCAGCTTCATGATGGCCAGCGCCATGGTGGTCTTGCCCGCGCCGGTCTCGCCGACCAGGCCGATCGTCTCGCCGGCGCCGATTTCAAAGGACACGCCGTTGACCGCGCAGACCTTGCGGCCCTCGGACATGTAGTGGATGTGCAGATCCTCGATCTGAAGGAGCTTTTCGTTCTTGTCTTCCATGGTGATTCTCCTTTCAGATCACTGCTTGAGCTTGGGGTCAAGCGCGTCGCGCAGGCCGTCGCCGAACAGGTTGAGCGACAGCACGACCAGCACGATGGACACGCCGGGGCAGATGGTCAGCCAGGGGGCGACGTAGATGTACGCGCGGCCCTCGGAGAGCATCGCGCCCCATTCCGGGGACGGCGGCTGCAGGCCCAGGCCCAGGAAGCTCAGGCCGGCGGCGGAGAGGATGGCGGAGGCCACGCCCAGCGTCGCCTGCACGATGATGGGAGCGAGGCAGTTGGGCAGGATGTTGTGCCAGATGATGGCGGCCGTGCTGTCGCCGATGGCGACGGCGGCCTCGATGAACTCGCTGTCGCGGATGGAGAGCACCGCCGCGCGCACGATGCGCGCAAACGACGGCATGCTCGACAGGCCGACGGCGATCATGACGTTGATGAGGCTCGGGCCGAGGATGTTGACGATGGCGATGGCCAGCAGGATGCTGGGGATGGCCAGCAGCACGTCCATCAGGCGCATGAGCACGTTGTCCAGCCGGCCGCGGAAGTAGCCCGCGCACGCGCCGATGATGCCGCCGCCGATCGCGGAGAACGCGACGGCTACGAAGCCCACCAGCAGCGAAATGCGGGAGCCGTACACGATGCGGGAGAACACGCAGCGGCCGTAGCTGTCCGTGCCCAGCGGGTAATCCCGGCTCGGACCCTCCATGATGTGCATCCAATCCTGCGTGTCCGCCGCGTGCGGGGCGATGAAGTCGGCAAAGATGGCCACGAGGATGAAGAACAGCAGCACGCAGCCGCCCACGAGCGCCATTTTGTTCTTTTTCAGGCTGTGCCACGCGTCAAGCCAGGGGTTTTTGGCCTTGGGATGGGCGGCATTGGCGGGTTGTTTCATATTTCCATCCCTCCCTTATGACTTGTACTGCGCCTTGACGCGCGGATCGACGTAGGCGTAGAGGATGTCCACCAGCAGGTTGATGAACACGAAGATGGACGCGGTGAAGATGACGCCGCCCTGCACGACCGGGGTATCCTTGGCGCGGATGGAGTCGATCATCAGGCGGCCGACGCCCGGCCAGGCGAAGACGGTCTCGGTGAGGATCGCGCCGCCGAAGAGCAGGCCGATCTGAAGGCCTACGACCGTGATGACCGGGATCAGCGCGTTCTTGAGCGCGTGTTTGAGGATGACCACGCGCTCGGAGAGGCCCTTGGCGCGCGCGGTGCGGATGTAGTCCATATTGAGCACCTCGAGCATGGAGGAGCGCGTCATGCGGGTGAAGACCGCCGCGCTCTGCACGCCCAGCGCGATGGAGGGCAGCACCAGGTGCAGGATGGAGCCGGTGCCGGAGACCGGCAGCCATTTCAGGTTGACCGAGAAGACGAGGATGAGCATGATGCTCAGCCAGAAGTTCGGCGTGGAGAAGCCGATGAGCGCGAGCACGGAGGCGATGCGGTCAAAGATGGAGTACTGCCTGGTCGCCGAGATGATGCCCGCCGGGATGCCGATGATCAGCGCGAGCAGCACCGCGCAGAACGTGAGCTCCGCGGTGTAGGGCAGGGCCTCCAGCAGCTTGGTCAGCACGGGCATGCCGTCCTTATAGGAGGTGCCGAAGTCCAGCGTGAACATGCCGAGGAGGAAGCGGAAGAACTGCACGATGAGCGGGTCGTTGAGGCCCATGGATTCGCGCAGGATGGCGATGTCCTCCGGCGCGGCCTGCGCGCCCAGGATGATCATCGCCGGATCGCCCGGGGAGAGCTGCATCAGCGTGAAGACGATAAGCGACACGCCGATGAGCACCGGGATCAGCATCAGCAGACGCTTGCCGATAAACTTGAGCATGGTATCAAACCTTCCGTATGTGATGAGGGGATACGTTGGGCTGCGGCCCCCGCGTTTCCAAATAAGAAGGGCGCAGCCCCTTCAGAAACAGGAGTGACTGCGCCCTGCAAAGATCAGTCGAAGTAGATGGTGGACAGGTCGAAGAACGTGGTGGACATCGGAATGAAGCCCTGAACGTTCTCGCGCAGGCCCAGATTGTACAGCTCGGCGGTGAGGAAATCCCACGCGGCGTCGTCATAGATCAGCTGGCAGGCCTCCTGGTACATGGCCTTGCGCGCCTCCTGATCGAACTCGGCGCGGCCGCCGTCCAGCAGCTCGTCCACCTTCTCGTTCTTGTAGAAGGTGCGGTTGCCCTGGGAGCCCCAGGCGGAGGAGTGGAAGTTGGCGTACAGGCCGTTGTCCGCGTCGGCGGTCACCGTGGTCCAACCCAGCAGGAACATCGGCAGGCCCTCGGCGGTCTTCTGCAGGTAGGTGCCCCACTCGATGACCTGGATGTCGACGTTGATGCCGATCTCCTTGAGCTGGGCCTGCAGGACGGTCGCGATCTTGGTGTCGATCTCCTTGTCGGAGATGTACAGGGTCTGGCTGAAGCCGTCCGGGTAGCCGGCCTCGGCGAGCAGCGCCTTGGCCTTCTCCACGTTGTACTCGTACGGGACGAGGCTCTCGTTGTAGCCGTTGATGTTCTTGGGCAGCGGGCCGGAGAGCGCCTCGGCGCAGCCGGAGTAGGCGACCTTCACGATCGCTTCCTTGTTGGTGGCGTAGTTGATCGCCTGACGCACGCGCACGTCGTCAAACGGCGCAACGCGATGGTCAAAGGACAGATACTTGATGGTGAAGGTGTTGAACTGCTCGAGCTTGAGACCGGTGCCGGGCTGGAACATCGGCACGAACTGGGAGCCGATGTTCAGCGCCATGTCAACGCCGCCGGTCTGCAGCTCGGCCATCATGGTCGCGCCCTCCGGGATGATGCGGATGGTGAGGTTCGCGGTCTTCGCCTTCTCGCCGAAGTATTCGTCGTTGCGGGTCAGCTTGATCTCCTGGTTCTTCTTCCAGGACACGAACTTGTACGGGCCGGTGCCCACGGGGCTGTTGGCGTAGTTGTCGCCGGCCTCGGTGACGGCCTTCTCATTGAGGATGCCCATGTCCACATGGGTCAGGTTGTACAGCAGGGACGCGCAGGGCGCCTTGGTGACGAACTGCACGGTGTAGTCGTCGATCACGTTGACCTCCGCCAGCGTGCTGAGCATGAACGCGGCCGGCGCGGCGGTCTCCGGGTTGATGTGGCGCTCGAAGGTGAACTTGACGTCAGAGGCCTTGAGCTCCTCGCCGTTGTGGAACTTGACGCCCTGATGGAGCTTGAACTCCAGGGTGTTCTCGTCAATCTGCGTCCAGGACTCGGCCAGGCTCGGCTCGATGGTCATCTCCGGGCTGAGCTTGACCAGCGTGTCGTAGATCTGGAACATCGGCAGCGCGGAGGCGGCGTCGTTGGTGCGGTGCGGATCCAGGGACACGGCGTCCGTCGGGTTGCCGACGATCAGCGTGTCGCCCGCGGCGAGGGCCCAGGCGCTGCTGAGCACGAGCACAGCGGCCAGAACCAGGAGAGCGAGTGCCTTTTTCATGTGAAGTATCCCCCTTGTATGATGTAGTGACCTCTATATCTGCCGGAAACCCCGGCGAAGAGCGGATTCAGGCGAGGAAGGCGAATTCCTCTTTGGTGCGCATGGCCGTGATGAACGCGGCAAGCAGGTCGCGCGTCGCCGTGAGATCGCCCAGGTCGATGACCTCGACCGGGCAGTGCGCGTAGCGCGAGGGGATGGACAGCACGCTCGTGGGCACGCCGGCCTTCTCCTTGTGCATCTCGCCCGCGTCGGTGCCGATGCCGGGGAAGATCTCCAGCTGGTGCGGGATGTTCTGCGCCTCGGCCAGGCGCTGGAGCTTTTTGCGCACATGCACGCTGGCGAGCAGGCTGAAGTCCATCACCTTGATGCCCACGCCCCCGCCCAGGCGGAGGGTGTCGTCCATCATGGCCTCGAACGTGTCGCTGGCGGCCGTGGTGTCCACCGCGATGGCGACGTCCGCGGCAATCTGCTGGGAGGCCACGCGCGCGCCGCGCAGGCCAAGCTCCTCCTGCGTGGAAAAGACGAAGTACACCGTGCCGTGCACCTGGGAAAAATCGACGGTCTCCAGGCAGTTGACCAGCACCGCGCAGCCTGCGCGGTCGTCAAAGCCGTGGCCCATGGCGCGGTTTTCGCCGAACTCCTCGTACGGCGTGGCCCAGGTGATGGGATCCGCCACGCGGATGCCCAGGCGCGCGACGCCCTCCGCGTCCCTCGCGCCCACGTCGATGTACATCTCGCTGTGCTTGCGCACGAGCTGCGCGTTGTCGAATTTCATCATGTGGCACGAAATGCAGCCGATCACGCCGGGACGCAGCGCGCCGTCCTGCGTGCGCACGACCACGCGCTCGTTGAGGATGATGCGGTCGTCGTGGCCGCCGATCTTCTCAAAGCGGATCAGGCCGTTCGGCTCGATCTTCTTGACGATGAAGCCGACCTCGTCCGCGTGCGCGGAGAGCATGAGCGTCGGGCCGGGATGCCCGCCCGTCTTTTTGACGATGACGTTGCCCAGACCGTCCACCCAGATTTCGTCGGCCCTGTCCTTCAGGCGGGCCACCAGATAGCGCGCGACCTCGTGCTCAAAGCCGCATGCGCCGGGAATGGAAACCAGCTCGCGAAGCGTTTGGCGCAAGCAAAACACCTCTCTCTTTTAATAGGTTGCAAGAAACGGTATTCTGTTATTATACAGTCGGCGCAAAGTGCTGTCAAGGCGGCCCACAGGCAAAACCAAGCAGGGCGCGCGTTATTTTTGGCGGCCCGCCCGGCGCGCGGACAAACGTGCGGATACGCTGTTTGCGCTTGTGTTTTTCCGTTTCATCTGTTAGAATAAACTGTATACTTTGGGCAATCCTGCAAAATGGGGATGAAGGGAGAACCTTTCAGATGGATATGAAACAGATCATCGCCGGCCGCATCGCAGACGCGGCGCAGGCGAGCTTTGAAAACTGCGCCCTGACCGTGGCCGATGTGACGGCCATGCTCGAAACGCCGCCGGACAAGAAGCTGGGGGACTATGCGCTGCCGTGCTTCCGCCTGTCCAAGACGCTGCGCAAAGCGCCGCAGATGATCGCCTCCGCGCTGGCGGAGAGGATGAGCGGCGAGGAGATCGACCGCGTCGAGGTCGTGGGCGGCTACCTGAACATCTTCGTCAGCCGCGGTAGCCTGGCCGAGGGCATCGTGAAGGCCGTGCTGGCCAATCCGGGCCGCTGGGGCTCCTCCGAGGTGGGCAGGGGCAAGACCGTGTGCCTGGACTATTCCTCCATCAACATCGCCAAGCGCTTCCACATCGGCCATCTGTCCACCACGATGATCGGCCACAGCCTCAAGCGCATCTACGATTTCAACGGCTACACCACCGTGGGCATCAACCACCTGGGCGACTGGGGCACGCAGTTCGGCAAGATGATCTGCGCCTACAAGAAGTGGGGCAACCGTGAGGAGGTTGAGGCCGGCGGCGTGCAGGCCATGGTCGATCTCTACGTCCGCTTCCATGCCGAGGCCGAGAAGGATCCGTCCCTGGAGGACGAGGGCCGCGCGTGGTTCAAGAAGATCGAGGATGGCGATCCCGAGGCCATGGAGATCTTCTCCTGGTTCAAGGAGGTCACGCTCAAGGACACCCAGCGTGTGTATGACCTGCTGGGCGTGAGCTTTGACAGCTACAACGGCGAGGCCTTCTACAACGACAAGATGGGCTCGGTCGTCGACGAGCTGCGCGAAAAGGGCCTGCTGGTGGAGAGCCAGGGCGCGCAGGTCGTGCAGCTGGAGGAGTACGGCATGCCGCCCGCGCTGGTGC